>NZ_JBIILG010000021.1:0-17634 GCF_044232805.1 Rhodoluna sp. | reverse complement strand
CGCAGTATCGGTGAGCTTTACGCCGTGGGTAAGGGTTTGTTCCATTGAAATCTCCTTGGAGTAGCTTCTTTGTTGTTTCAGTCTATCCCAGCTCTTGGAATTAGAGCTGAACTTGGTTTGCGCCAAGCAAGATAAGGGTTTGGGCAATGATTGCTTTGCGCAGGGTCTCGATGTCAAGGCTCTCGTTCGGAGAATGAGCCCTGGAATCTGGGTCCTCCACCCCAGTAACCAAAACTTGGACCCCAGGAAATACTGCCTCCAGGTCGGCAATAAAAGGGATGGAGCCACCGATGCCGATGTCCACACTGTCAAATCCGTAGGCGGATTTCAAAGCTCTGGAGGCTAGGTCCTTCGCCCAACCGGACTCCCCCAAACTGAAGGGTTTACCAAGCTCAACCGCCCCAAAATCGATTTGGGCACCCAAAGGGTTATGGGTCAAGATGTGTGTCTTTAGAGCCTCTAGAGCCTCGCTGGGCCCTTGTCCGGGGGCGATCCTAAGGCTCAGTTTTGCTCTGACGCTTGGAACCAGGGTGTTTGAAGAGATGGCCACAGACGGATAATCCAAGCCAATCAGGGTCAGCGAAGGCTTGGTCCAAAGCCTGCCAAGAATGCCCCCTTCACCTATGGAAAGAGTGGAGGGCAAAAGGCCAGAATCAACCCTTAAATCCTGCTCTGAATAGGCTAAATCGACAGAATTCTCAGAAATTAGACCTGAAATGGAGACTGAGCAATTTTCATCCCACATTGAACCCAAAATCTTCGTCAGCGCGAGCATGGCATCTGGGACTGCCCCACCGTACATACCACTGTGGACGGCGTGATCCAAGGTGCTGACCTCAAATTCAAGCGAAACGAGACCTCGGAGCGTGGTTGTTATGGCTGGAACCTCTGTTGTCCAGTTACCCGAGTCCGCAACAATGATCACATCGGAGGACAGTTTGGTCTTGTGTTCAACCAAGAAATTCGCGAAAGAAGGGGAGCCGGCTTCTTCTTCACCTTCTATAAAGACCACAAGTCCAAGATCAAAATCATTGTTGGTTAGCTCTCGAAGCGCCTGTATTGAGTAGACGTGTGAAATGACGCCAGCTTTGTCGTCTGCGGCCCCGCGACCATACATGCGACCATTTCGAATCTCAGTTTTGAACGGTTCAGATTCCCAAATATCATCTGCTCCAGGCGGCTGAACATCGTGATGAGCGTAAAGCAAAATAGTTGGCTTAGAGTTTCGGGCTGCTCTAGTTGCAACTACAGCTGGTGCACCCATTGGCCCAGCTGGGGTTGCTGACCGAAAAATCTCAACTGATTCAAAAACATCTGTTTCGCGAAGCAATCCCGCAACTGCCTCTGCACTTCTTTCAAGTTCACTGGCATCGAAAGCGTCCCAAGCTATTCCCGGGATACTCACCAAACTGGATAGCGTTTCTAGGGCCTTAGCAAAGGCGCCATCAGTGTATTTCTGAGCGGCTTCAACGTCAGTTTTGCTAATCGGCGGTGGGGTGATTGTCATAAGGGTAATCTTAAAGGCATAACCCAAAGAATTGAGAATTGATGTCTTCGACACCTAAGCAGCAACCCGAGACCCCCAAGACCGGAAAAGGTCGCCCAACTCCAGCAAGAAAGCAGCAGGAACAGCTTAGAAAAAAGCCTGTTGTAGGGAACAAGAGTCCGGAGGCCAAGAGAGCTGCCAAGAAGGTTCTTACCGCAGAGCGGGCTAAAGCACGCGAAGGTTTGGCTAACGGTGAGGATCGCTACCTAACCATTAGAGACCGTGGGCCTCAGCGAAGACTGGCCAGAGATGTCGTAGATTCACGCTTTACAGTTGGAGAACTAGTTCTTCCAATGCTGTTTTTGGTCATCATTGTTTCTTCAATCAGACCTGATGACCCGCAGCTGGATCTAACAATTCAGCTAGGAACTCTAGTAGCGATGTGGGGACTATTTGTTCTAATTGGCATCGACGGTTACATCATCGGAAAAAAAGCTCTGAAGGTTGTTGAGACAAAATATCCAGGAAGAGGTGAAAAGGGTCTGCGCTGGTACGCCGCTATGCGTTCGATACAAATGCGTGGCATGAGACTTCCGAAACCCCAGATCAAGCGCGGAACGAAGATTCTCTAAGCAATAGAAGGGCTCCAAGTGAAGCATCGCTACCTAGGAAACAGTGGGTTCAAAGTCAGTGAACTCACCTACGGAAACTGGCTAACGCACGCTCGTCAAGTCGACAACAAAGAAGCAGTCAAAACTGTAAAAGCCGCTCTCGAATCTGGCATTACTTCTTTTGATACTGCAGACGCGTACGCCAATCTAGAAGCCGAACCTATTTTGGGTGAGGCACTTAAGAACGAACGCCGTTCAGGAATAGAAATTTTCTCAAAGGTCTACTGGCCGGTAGCTGACAAGAAGCCAAACGATCATGGGCTTTCCAGAAAACACATCATGGAATCTATTGATGGCTCCCTCACAAGAATCGGAACTGACTACTTGGATCTCTACCAAGCTCACCGATTCGATTACGAAACTCCCCTAGAAGAAACAATGCAAGCATTCGCAGACATCGTTCGCGCCGGAAAAGCTCTTTACATCGGCGTTTCCGAGTGGAATGCAGAACAGATCAACGCGGGAGCAAAGCTAGCCAAGGAACTCCAGTTCCAATTAATCTCAAACCAACCTCAGTACTCAATGCTTTGGCGGGTTATTGAGGCTGAGGTTATTCCTGCTTCAAAGCAAAACGGTATGACACAGATTGTCTGGTCTCCGCTTGCCCAAGGTGTACTAACCGGAAAGTATCTTCCAGGAAGTCCTTCCCCGAAAGACTCAAGAGCTAGCAACACCGAAGCATCAGCCGGTGGAATTGAGAAGTACATGACCGAGCAAGCATTGACTGCAATTCAAAAGCTCAAGCCTCTTGCTGAGTCTCTGGGTTTGACTATGGCGCAATTTGGCCTCGCGTGGGTACTTGCTAATCCGAATATCTCGAGCGCAATTGTTGGTGCATCACGCCCGGAACAAATCACCGACAACGTCAAAGCTGTGGGTGTTGAAATTCCAAATGAAATCATGAAACAGGTCGACCAGATTCTCGCTGGTTTGATTGTCTCGGACCCAGCGGAAACTAAGAGTCCTCCGGCAAGGCTTGTTTAAGAACGTAAGCTTGCGTTTATCTTTCTAGCCCACAGTGGGCCCCGATAGACAAACCCTGTATATCCCTGGACTAAATCTGCACCGAGTCTTAGGCGCTCTAAAACGTCTTCGCCGGTGACTACTCCCCCGACAGAAATCACCACGAACTTTTCGCCTAACTCTTTTCGCAAAAGAACGAGAACCTCCTTCGATCTGGTGCCCAACACAGGCCCTGATAAGCCGCCTGCGGCAAAAGAATCGACTTTCTCACTTGCTGTCACAAGACCCTCACGCCTTGTTGTTGTGTTGGTTGCAATCACTCCTGCCAGGCCGAGCTTTCGAACCAACGAAGCTACTTCTATAACGGCACTGTCCTCTAAGTCAGGAGCAATCTTCACCAAAACGGGTTTTCCAAGCGCCTCCCGAGATACTGCCACCAAAATTGGTTCGAGTTGATCAACTTCCTGTAGCGAACGAAGCCCTGGCGTATTTGGCGAGGAAACATTGACAGCGATGTAATCAGCAACCGGAGATAGCACCTTGGTGCTGTATTCGTAATCCGAAACGGCGTCAGCCAATTCAGTAATCTTGCTTTTTCCGATGTTCACGCCAATGATTGGAAGCCTCGCACCCGATGCACGAAGCTTGGCAAGGCGACTGGCAACTTGGCCCGCACCTTCGTTATTGAATCCCATGCGGTTGATTAGAGCTAGGTCCTTGACCAGTCGAAAGAGTCTCGGCTTTGGGTTACCAGGTTGTGGATGTCTGGTGACTGTCCCTATTTCAACATGCGAAAAGCCCAACTGACCAAGTTCCTTGACGGCCATTGCGTTTTTATCAAACCCTGCGGCAATACCAAATGGACTAGAGAATGTAAGCCCAAATGCATGAGTTGGTGTTTTCTTTACTCCGAGTTGTGACAATTTTGCTAGCCCGGTTAGGCCAAGAAGTTTGATAACGAACATCCCAAGGTAATGCGCTTGCTCGGGATCTAGTTTTGAAAAAACCAGCTTGAACAGGGCTTTGTATAGCACCTACTTAGATTACCTTCCCTCGGGATAGACCAAAGGGTCAACGCTGAAAGCGTTGACCCTTTGGCTATAACTTCTTTTCTAGCTGCAACCAGAAGTTGATCCACAACCTTCACACACGTGGCATGAGCCAGAAGGTCTCATCTTGATTCCACAGTTGAAGCAAAGTGGTGCATCTGATTCTTTACCCTGTAGTAGTTCGAACAATTCAGCAGAAGAGTGAACTTCTTTCTTGGTTGTGATCTCTACGGACTGAGTAATAGAAACTACAGGAGCTTCTGACTCAATAGCAGGTGCTGGGTTCTCAACAGCCGCTGGAGCCCCGTAGCTGGAGTTTGCATCCAGTTCTGCGGTGCGCTCATCGGTTGAATGAATTCCAATTGCTGATCTGGTTTCGTATGGCAGGTAATCTAGCGCCAAGCGACGGAAGATGTAGTCCATAAGAGACTTGGCCATTCTGATGTCCTTGTCGTCGGTTAGACCAGCTGGCTCGAAGCTCACGTTGGTGAATTTCTTAACGTAGCTTTCTAGTGGCACGCCGTACTGCAAACCAATCGACACTGCTATCGAGAATGCATCCATTACGCCGGCGAGAGTGGATCCTTGCTTACCAAGCTTTAGGAACACCTCGCCCAAACCACCGTCTGGGTAAGAGCCTGCAGTTAGGTAACCCTCAGCGCCACCAACAGTAAAACTGGTGGTTGATGATGGGCGTGACTTTGGTAGGCGCTTACGAACCGGGTGAGACATACCGGTAGCAACAGCTGCCTTATCTGTCTTGGTCTCGGTCTTTGCTTTACCGTCGGAAAGTGGCTGACCCACCTTGCAGTTGTCGCGGTAAATAGCTAGTGCCTTTAGTCCAAACTTCCAGCCCTGGAAGTAGACCTCAGCAATTTCCTCAATTGTTGCTGTCTCAGGCATGTTTACTGTCTTTGAGATAGCTCCAGAAAGGAACGGCTGAACAGCAGCCATCATTCGCACGTGACCCATTGGCTCAATCGCACGAACACCGATAGCGGTGTCGAAGATTGGGTAGTGCTCAACCTTGAGTCCCGGTGCGTCTACTACGTGACCGTTTTGTGAGATGTGATCAACAATTGCCTCGATGGTCTCCTGAGAGTATCCAAGACGGTGCAAGGCGAATGGAATGGTCTGGTTAACAATCTGCATCGAACCACCAGTTGATAGCTTCTTGTACTTCACCAGGGAGAAGTCAGGCTCGATACCAGTTGTGTCACAGTCCATCATGAAACCGATGGTTCCGGTTGGGGCCAGCAATGAAGCCTGAGCGTTTCTCCAACCGTTTTGTGAACCGATCTTGGTGTTCAATGCCCACTGCTCAGTCGCAGCTACGTGAACTGAGCGGTCGATTTCGCTAACTGATGTAACTAGAGAGTTAGCAGCCTCGTGCTTTGCCATGATGCGGTCGTGACCGGCCTTGTTCTTGGCGTAGCCATCGTATGGACCAACCACTCCAGCAAGTTCTGCGGAGCGACGGTACGCGGCGGCTGTCATCAAGGAGGTGATTGCTCCAGCAAGAGCGAAACCTTCCTTGCTGTCGTAAGGAACACCGATTGCCATCAGTAGTGCACCTAGGTTGGCATAACCGATACCTAGCTGACGGTAAGCACGGGTGGTTTCACCAATTGCCTCGGTTGGGAAATCAGCAAAGCTTATTGAGATATCCATCGCGGTGATGATGAGCTCGGAAACCTTAGTGAAGGTAGCGGAATCAAATGAACCATCTGGGTTTAGGAACTTCAGTAGGTTCAAGCTCGCTAGGTTACAACTTGAGTTGTCAAGGTGCATGTACTCAGAGCAGGGGTTGGACGCAGTGATGCGGCCTGACTCTGGAGTAGTGTGCCAGTCGTTGATGATGTCGTCGTACTGGATTCCAGGGTCCGCACAAGCCCAAGCTGCCTTCGAGATCTTGTTGAAAAGCTCTCTTGCGTCAACTTCTTCTACAACCTCACCATTGCTTCTAGCTCGCAATCCGAACTTGCCGCCACTTTCGACAGCGTTCATAAACTCTGCGTTTACCCGAACTGAGTTGTTGGCGTTCTGGTACTGAACGGAGTTGATGTCTTTGCCACCAAGCTCCATGTCGTAACCTGCATCGCGCAATACGCGGATCTTCTCTTCTTCAAGTTCCTTGGTCTCAATGAACTCAACGATGTCTGGGTGATCAACGTCCAGAACAACCATCTTGGCTGCACGGCGGGTTGCACCACCAGATTTGATGGTTCCCGCGGAAGCATCAGCGCCACGCATGAAAGAAACTGGACCAGAAGCTGATCCACCGGAGGACTTTAGAAGTTCCTTCGATGAACGAATTCTGGAAAGGTTTAGACCTGCACCGGAACCGCCCTTGAAGATCATTCCCTCTTCGCGGTACCAGTTCAAGATTGACTCCATTGAGTCATCAACGGACAAGATAAAGCAAGCTGAAACTTGCTGTGGGCTCTTGGTTCCGACGTTGAACCAAACTGGTGAGTTGAATGCAAACACCTGGTTCAAAAGCATGTAGGTCATCTCGTGCTCGAAGATTGTTGCATCTTCTTCGCTTGCGAAGTATCCATTCTCGCGACCAGCCTGAGTGTAGGTAAGAACAACGCGGTTGATCAGCTGACGCAGGCTGAATTCACGTTCTTCAGTTCCTAGTGCTCCGCGGAAGTATTTGGTTGTGACGATGGTGGAAGCGTTCAAGCTCCAGAAATCTGGGAACTCAGCGCCACGCTGTTCGAAAATGGTTTCACCATTTTTCCAGTTTGTCTGGACAACATCTCGGAACTCCCAGTTGACCTGGTCATATGGGTGCACGCCCTCTGTTGTGTATATGCGGTTAATAGTTAATCCCTTGCCGCTTACGGAGCCAGAGGTGGAGCTAAATGCAGTTGCGTCAGTCACGAGTGTTGCCTTTCCTAGTTTTGGATACTTATGGTTGTTGGTTTACTACTTGGTTAGTTCTTTGTCTAAATCTGTTGCTTGGGTGTTGCTTGCTCGAAGGACGTTGATTGCCGCTTCGAAATCTTCTAGGCTTTCCCAGCCCTGGTAAACGCTTGCAAATCTCATGAAAGCCACTTCGTCTAGCAGTCTCAGAGGTTCCAAGATAGCTAGCCCGATCACGTGTGCTTCAACCTGAGCTGCTCCTGTGGAAAGAATGGTCTCTTCTACCTGCTGAGCCAAGAAGGCTAGGTCAGCGTCTGAAACCGGTCTGCCCTGGCAAGCCTTGCCAACTCCGCTTACGACCTTTTCTCGGCTAAATGGCTCAGTAACGCCGCTTCGCTTTAGAACGCTCAACGAGGTGGTCTCGGAGGTGGTGAACTTCTTGCCACACTCTGGGCACTGGCGTCTGCGGCGGATGCTGGTGCCATCCTCGCTAGCTCTGGAGTCTGTGACCCTTGAGTCCGTATTACGGCAGAAAGGACAGTTCATGAGCTGATGCCTTTCTGTCGAAAAAACCTTGATTTTGTTGGATTTTGGCCGAATTCCCCGATAACCTTCCACTAGATGTGGAAACTTTTCGCTCTTCCGTCCCTATATCTTGTGGTTTAAGGGGCATATTTGCAAATTTGTCCGATATTCGGCGTGTCGGAAATTTTGCTCCAAAAATCAATGATTTCTTAGGTTTTTGAACCCCAAAATCTCTACTACCCTGAAGTAGATGCTTGACCCCAAGATAAACCCAGACTCCAGCGAGGCCCTAAAGGCCGCGTTCAGGCGCCACGCCTCTGGAGTGGCCGTTATTACGACCAATGACCCCGCTGGGAACCCAGTGGGCTTCACTGCCACTTCCATGACCTCTCTGGGCTCTAACCCAGCGCTGGTGACCTTCAATGTCTCTCAAGGATCATCATCATGGCCTGCAATATCAACCGCAAAACATGTCGCCCTTCACATGCTCGGAGCAAGCAATTTTGACCTAGCTCAAAAAATGGCTAGCGACAACACCAAAAGATTTCTTGACTCAGACTGGGAAAGATCTGAATTTGATTTACCGGTTTTTCAAAACGTAACGGCAGTGCTTTTTGGACAAGTCCGGGAATTTCACCTCGTAGAACAAAACGCGGTGTTCGTTATTCAAATAGTTTCGGGAGTCACAGGCGACAACGACAAAGCCTTGCTTTATAACCAGCGTGCTTACTTCACTACCTCAGATGAATCTCTTTGAACAAAACCTTGAGTGCCAAGTAATGCCTTTAGTTCACCCAGAAGATCATCGGTGATCTTTACTGTTGGTTGTAGTTTGAAGCTGCGAGGATTGCTATTGTCTACAAACGTTAAGTGAACTTCTTCTCTTCCAGGATGAGCTTTGAGCGTTGAATCAAGATTTTCCAAAACAGATCTGGTCGCTTCAGACTCCTGCAGTTGCAAGCGAAGCGGACCACTAGATAGTCCCGGGGCTCCAATGGCAATTGGCTCAAGCGAGAATGCGGAGATGGCTACGCCATCATCTCGCATATTGATGCGGCCCCTTATGACCACAACTTCGTCGTTGATAAGTTGCTCCGAATACTCGCGGTATGTCTTACCCATGAACATGACATTGACTTCACCCTCGAAATCCTCGATAGAGACATTGGCGTAAGGGTTACCTGACGAGCGTGCAACACGATGGGTCACGCTGGAGATCAAACCGGCAATAGTTACTGTTTCGCCATCCTTAATCTCTTCACTTGTTAGCAGATCCCCGATGGTGAACTCGGCAAACTGTGCCAACTGACTCTCTCTTCCAGAAAGCGGGTGGTCAGACACGTAAAGTCCAAGCATTTCCCTCTCGTGAGCCAATTTCTCGGCCTTTGGCCATTCGGGTCTATCAGGAACTGAAACCGAAGTCCCCATTCCATCAAACAGGTCGCCAAATAGGTCTACCTGGCCAGCAGATTCATTGCGCTTAGTTACAGAGGATGCGTCAACTGCCTCTTCGTAGATCTCGAAAAGTGATCGTCTGGTGTGACCTAGGGAATCAAATGCGCCCGCCTTAATCAGCGACTCAATGGTGCGCTTGGAACAAACCTGCTGCGGAACCCGCGCCAAAAAGTCACTAAATGAACCAAATGGTTTTTCACTACGAGCTTGAATGATTCCATCAACAACGTTGTGTCCGACATTTCGAATTGCACCCAAGCCGAATCGGATGTTCTCGCTAATTCCCGTGAAGGCCTCTACAGATTGATTCACGTCGGGAGCAAGAACTTGAATGTTCATTCTTCGACACTCGTTCAAATATATGGCGAGCTTGTCTTTTGAGTCCCCCACGGAAGTTAGCTGAGCAGCCATGTACTCTTCTGGGTAGTTTGCCTTTAAGTAGGCAGTCCAATAGCTCAAAACTCCATAGCCGGCGCTGTGAGCCTTGTTGAAGGCGTAGTCCGCGAAAGGTAGCAAAGTTTTCCAAAGAGTTTCGATTGCTGCTTCTGAATAACCTTGCGCGAGCATTCCACCACTGAAGTCTTTATAGGAACGGTCTAGTTCCTTCTTGTCTTTTTTACCCATCGCTCGACGCAGCAAGTCAGCCTGAGCCAAACTAAAGCCAGCTACTTTTTGCGCAACAGCCATTACCTGCTCCTGGTAAACAATCAAGCCATAGGTTGGATCAAGAATGTCAGCTAATGTTTCGGCGAGCTCCGGGTGAACTGGTTCGGATTTCTGAAGACCGTTTTTTCTTAACGCGTAGTTGGTGTGGGATTTTTCACCCATTGGACCTGGTCGATACAAAGCGATAACGGCCGAAATGTGCTCAAACTCGGTGGGCTTTAGGGTTCGAAGCAGAGATCGCACCTGCGCACCATCTAGCTGAAAAACACCCAGAGTTTCGCCGCGTGAAAGTAGGTCAAAGGTGTTTTTATCCGCGTTGAGGTCAAGATCTTCCAGCACAACCGTCACTCCCCGGTTGGCCTTGATATTGACTAGAGCATCATCCAAAACGGTGAGGTTTCTAAGGCCTAAGAAGTCCATCTTCAGAAGACCAAGTTTTTCACAAGGCGGCTGATCAAATTGGGTAATCACAGCCCCGTCATCATCACGGCGCATAATCGGGATCACATCAATTAGTGGCTCTGCAGACATGATTACACCTGCTGCGTGAACCCCCCACTGACGCTTTAGGTTCTCAAGCCCTCTGGCCAACTCGAAGATCTTTGCCGAGTCCGGATCGGACTCGAGGGCTTCCCGAAACTCGGAAGCCTCTTTGTATCTCGAGGTCTCCTCTGATTTTTTGTCCTTGGGTTTTTCGACAAGTTCTCCCAGAGAGATGTCTCTACCAAGCACCATGCCCGGCATCAGCTTGGTTAGCTTCTCACCTGCCGCGTAAGGCATGCCTAGTACTCGAGCAGAGTCCTTCAGCGCCTGCTTGGCTTTGATGGTTCCAAAGGTAACGATCTGTGCAACGCGATCTTCGCCATATTTTTGACTGACATAGCGAATAACTTCTCCCCTCCGGCGATCATCGAAGTCGACATCAATATCAGGGGGTGATACTCGCTCGGGATTCAAAAAACGCTCAAAAATCAAACCGTGCACAATTGGATCAAGCTCCGTAATTCCAAGAGCGTAAGCAACAATTGAACCGGCAGCAGAACCTCGTCCTGGTCCAACACGAATTCCTTGAGCTCTAGCCCAAGCAATGAAGTCAGCAACTACCAAGAAGTAGCCAGGGAATCCCATCTGTGCGATAACGGTTACTTCGTACTTGGCCTGGTTGGCTTGAAGTTCTGGCACATTCTGGCCATAACGGCGCTTCATGCCGCGATCTACTTCTTTAGCGAACCAGCTTGCCTCGGTCTCTCCCTCCGGTAGCGGGAACTTAGGCATGAGATCGCGCTTTTGGAACTCCACATCGCAGCGCTCGGCAATCAACAAAGTGTTGTCACAGGCGTCTTGGTGATCGCGGAACAGTTCCCGCATTTCCGCGGGTGATTTCAAGTAGTACTCAGCGCCATCAAATTTGAAGCGATTGGGATCGAGCAAGTTGGTTGATGACTGCACGCAAAGCAGCGCCTCATGAGCGGTGGCCTCGGATGCGTGGGTGTAGTGAAGATCATTGGTGGCGACCAAAGGTAGTCCCAAGTCTTTAGCAAGTCTCAGCAGGTCAGAAGTGGCACGACGTTCGATGTCGATGCCGTGATCCATGATCTCGACGAAGTAGCTGTCTTTACCAAAGACATCCCTATAAAAGGCAGCTGCCTCAATCGCCTTGTCGTACTGACCCAGTCGAATGAGGGTTTGGACCTCGCCTGATGCGCAACCGGTAGTTGCGATAATTCCTTTTGAATACTCCTGCAGCAGCTCGCGGTCCATGCGGGGTTTGAAGTAGAAACCATCCAGATATGCCTTTGATGACATCTTAAATAGGTTGTACATTCCCTCAGTGGTTTCAGCGAGCATGGTGAGATGCGTATACGCACCGCCACCAGATACGTCATCCTCACCGCCTGTTCCCCACTTGACTCTGGTGCGATCGGTTCTTGAGGTGCCAGGAGAAAGGTAAGCCTCGATACCAATAATTGGCTTTATGCCATTCGCTTTGGCCGTTTGATAGAAGTCATATGCACCAAAGTTATTGCCGTGATCAGTGATTGCGATTGCCGGCATACCCATCTCGGCTGCAGCTTGGGTTAGGGGGCCAATTCGGGCAGCGCCATCGAGCATGGAATACTCGCTGTGCACATGAAGGTGCACAAAAGAATCCTTTGTCGACAACGAAACCCCGCCTAGGTGATTGAGTGATTGAAAATTAGCCTAAGGCTATTTACGCCCTAAGCCGTTCAAGTACTGCCGCCAAGTCAGAAGGATACTCAGAAACCAAACGAACCTGCTTGTCGGTGATTGGATGTGTGAACCCCAACTCTTTAGCATGAAGCCACTGTCTCGTAATTCCGAGACTCTTGGCCAACTTTGGGTCGGCGCCATACATGGTGTCCCCCAGAAGCGGATGCTTAAAAGCAGAGAAGTGAACTCGGATTTGATGAGTTCTACCGGTTTCCAAATTCACTTCACACAATGTACTGGCCGGGAAAAGCTCAAGTGTCTTGTAGTGCGTGACCGATGGCTTGCCTCCTTCGACGATTGCGAACTTGAACTCAGCTTTCGGGTGTCGTCCAATCGGAGCATCAAGAGTCCCCTCAGAAGGATCAGGCTGGCCTTGGATAATTGCGTGGTAAATCTTGTGAACCGCTCGATCGCGAAACGCCTGCTTTAGTCTCGAGTAAGCAAGCTCTGATTTCGCGAGCATCATTAGTCCACTGGTGCCAACATCCAATCGCTGCACTATCCCCTGACGCTCTTGAGCTCCGGAGGTCGAAAGCTGTATTCCTCGAGCTAGCAAGGCGCCGGCGACGGTTGGACCTTGAAAACCAACGGTCGGATGGGCCACGACCCCTGCTGGTTTATCAACAACAACAATGTCTTCATCCTGGTAAATCACAAGCAGTTCATCGACTGGAGTTTCGATGACCCTAAGAGGTTCTGCAGCGACCGGTGGTTTGACAATCAGAACATCTGCCAGGTTCACACGGTCAGACTTGGAAAGAACCCTGTTGGCCACCTGAGCGTCACCCCGCTCGCACAGCTCGGCTGCAACGGATCTGGAGATGCCAAGCAGTCTAGCCAGAGCAGTGTCGACTCTCTCACCAGAAAGTGAAGCATCTATTTCAAATCGGAGAGTCATTTGGTCTTAGGCTCGATGCCGCCTATGCTCTCGCCTCTCATGACTCGGACGACAGTGAGGATTGCCATTGAAACTATAAAGGTGTCCGCCAAATTAAAAATGGGAAAGTTCATAGGAATCTGAATGAAATCAACAACGTGTCCATTGCCAAAACTTGGTTCGCGGGTCAATCTGTCAATCAGATTTCCAACCACACCACCTAGAAAAACTCCAATCATCATCGACCAGGACATGGACTCGAGGTTTCTTGAATACCAAATGGTTGCAAGCGCCGCAATTGCTGAGATAACGGCCAGTATCCAGGTGTAGCCAAAACCCAAACCAAAGGCGGCAGAGTCGTTATACAAAAGCCTCCACGACAACAAATCATCCAGAACGGGATAGCTAGTTCCTAGCTCAAGATTTGCTATGGCGAGGTTCTTTGTGAATTGATCAACTGTTATCGCAATTAACGCAATGACCAGATACAGCCAACGACTTACTTTGGCTCTAGAGCTCATCAAGAAAACTAGAAGCTAAGGCCAGGGGTATATCCTGGGGCCTGAGTTGGGGCGACTCCCGCTACATCAAGGTCAGTAAGTTGTGACTCAATGTACCTCTTTAGCTTGGCCCGGTACTCTCGCTCGAAGCTCTTTAGTTCTTGAATTCTGTGCTCAACAACAGCCTTCTCCTGCTCGAGGCGGTTTAGCTCGGAACGCTGCTGGGCCTCCGCTTCACGAACGATTCTGGCAGCGGTCGCGTGACCTTCGGCGATCAGCTCATCGCGCTTGACCATACCTTCGCGAACGTGCTCGTCGTGGAGCTTACGAGCAAGCTGTAGCAAGTTGTTGGTGTTGGAAGAATCAAGAGTCGATGGGTCAGATACTGCCTCTGGGAACGGGGTTACCGCAACTGGAGCACTAACCGCTGGGGCTGAGGCAAGTTGGGCTGGCAAGGCTGCGCCACTTCTTTGAAGCTCGGCAATGCGGCCATCGGCTGCAAGAAGTCTTCTTCGAAGATCTTCGTTCTCCTGATAAACGCGCCTTAGCTCAACAACGATTTCATCTAGAAAATCATCAACTTCGTCCTGATCGTAGCCTTCGCGAAACTTTGTTGGCTGAAATCTCTTATTGACAACGTCTTCGGGTGTAAGTGACATTGGGGATATCCTCTTTCGGCTGGCCCTCTAGGCCGTAGCTCAAAAAGTCTAACGCAAGATTCTCTGTTGGGCTAGACGAGGCTCAGGACCATGTTTCGAAGGAAAATTACCACCAAAACCAATAGAGTCCAGGCCAAGTCAAGAGAAATAGCCCCAAATCTGACAGGTTTTAAGAACCTTCTAAGAAATTTAAGTGGTGGGTCAGTAACGGTGAAAAGAATCTCCGAAACCGGAAGAAGCAAGCCCGTAGGTCTGAATCCAGGCCTGAATGAAATCAATAGATCAAGGATTAATCTGCCGATTAAGGCATAGAAATATACCTGCAGAGCCCAGTAAGCAATCAGAGCAAGCATGCTCATAGTGGGAATTTAGGGACGAACTAGAAGCTCGTCGACCTCGTTTGGTTGCTGTTCTTGCTCTTCCTGATTCACGGATACATGAGTCGGGGTCAGCAAGAAAACTTTTGAAGTCACTCGACGCATGTGTCCTTCAAGGCCTTCTTTCAAGCCCAACATGAAATCAAGCATGCGGCGTGAATCCACTTCACTCATCTCACCCATGTTCACGATCACCGGGATACCGATTCGGTAGTGAGCTGCGACCATTGGAGCCTCTTCGTAAGTTCGGGGCTCAATTGTGAAAATCTCTGCAACGTCGCTTGAACCGCGACGAGATCTTTGAGGCATGATTCTTGCCGGACGCTGGGTGTTCGTTACCGGCTCCGCACGGCTTGGCAAATCACTGGACTCCTCGGCAAAACCAAGAAATTCCATGCTGCGCTTTAGTATTCCGGCCATTAGTTCCTCCTGTTATTGGTACAACCCAAGAATATGCCCACTAGGGCCGCTTGCCCGTTATTGCCGTTCCAATGCGCAAGTGTGTCGCACCGAAGCCAATTGCCGCCTCGAAATCGGATGACATGCCCATTGAGAGAGATTTGGCGTCAGGGGCAATGCTCTGGAGCTTGGAAGAGAGCCTTGCCAGGCGGTCAAACTCAATCTTGGGGTCCTTATCTAGGCCCCCAACGCCCATTAGCCCCTCAAGCAAAAGGCCTTTGGACTCAAGCACTTTAGTGGCAAAGGCGTCCAAATCGTCAACCGGGACCCCTCCTCTAGCAGGATCCTCGGTCAGATTAACCTGAATAAAGACACCAAGAGCCTTGGCCCTTCCAACTGTTCGCTTCTGAAGCTCAACCAGAAGAGACTCTCTATCCAAAGAATGAATGGCGTCTGCGTAGTCGAGCACAGACCTGACCTTATTGGTCTGAAGTTGACCTACGAAGTGCCAACGCATCGCTTCAGAGGAAGATCCCAGCACCTTTTTGGCCTTTGGAGCGGCTTCCTGATCCCGGTTTTCGCCGAAGTCCCTAGCTCCCAGCGCGAGCAGGTCAAAAACGAGTTGCGGTGGGTGATTCTTGGTGACCACAACCAAAGTTATGTCGCTTGCATTCTTTCCACTGGCGGCAGCGGCGGCGGCGACTTGTTCAACTATTTGGTTATATCGTTGAGCTAATTCGCTCACTTACCCTCTTAGAAATTCTGGGATATCCAGGTCGTCCCCGAAAGTCCCATCCGCAGTTTGTGGTCTGCGAGGAAGCTCTGGCGACTCGTCAATCTCGATTTGATCGTCCGACTCATACTCGGAAGCAAATGAAGGTGTTGGGGCCGGGGTTGGCTCAGACTCTACTATGTCAAAAAATGAATTCCGCTCCGAGACTAATTGTTCCGCAGCAACTGGTGCAGTAAGCGGCTTGGCCTCAGCTACCTCAGCGAATACAGTTCTAGGAATTTTTCTTGGCTTCGGCGCTCCGCCGTCAAATCCGGCCGCAATTACCGTGATGCGAACCTCGTCGCCCAATGTGTCATCAATGGTGGTTCCGTAAATGATGTTTGCCTCTGGTGATACTGCCTCTTGAACCAACCTGGCGGCTTCATCGATTTCGTGTAGTCCAAGGTTAGAAGCTCCCTGAACCAACAAAAGAACACCGTGAGCACCATCAATGCTTGATTCAAGAAGTGGCGAAGAGACCGCCATCTCGGCGGCGCGTACTGCGCGGTCTTCTCCCTTTGCGGTTCCAATACCCATCAACGCGGAACCGGCACCTTGCATTACTGACTTGACATCCGCAAAGTCAAGGTTAATAAGACCAGGTGTGGTGATCAGATCAGTAATACCTTGGACACCAGCGCGAAGAACATCATCAGCAGTGTTGAATGCATCAACAACCGAAACTGTTTTGTCTGCAATCTCCAGGAGTCTCTGGTTTGGAACAACAATTAGAGTGTCAACTTCTGCACGAATGGCCTCGATACCGATCTCAGCTTGTTGCATGCGACGCTTGCCTTCAAAGCCGAATGGTTTGGTGACAACACCAACAGTTAGAGCTCCCACTCTTTTGGCAACCCTAGCAACAATCGGGGCTGCACCGGTTCCGGTGCCTCCACCCTCTCCCGCAGTTACAAAAACCATGTCAGCACCGCGAAGTGCCGCTTCAATCTCGTCCTCGTGATCTTCTGCGGCTCGTTTGCCGACCTCAGGATCGGCTCCTGCTCCAAGGCCACGAGTCAGTTCACGACCGATGTCTAGCTTTACGTGGGCTTCGCTCATCAAGAGTGCCTGTGCGTCGGTATTGATAGCAACGAACTCAACGCCGCGAAGACCTGATTCGATCATGCGGTTAAGTGCGTTAACGCCACCGCCCCCGACTCCAACGACCTTTATAACGGCCAGGTAGTTCTGGTTCAAGCCCATGATGCTCCTTCAAATCCTTAGTCTCGCGAGGGATAAAGCATGCTAGCCCAAACCCTCAAGCTCGCGTATAGGGTTAAGCTACGAGTGCTTTTATACATCGCGACAAAAAAGTAGGCCCTAAGTGCCCTGAATTAGGGCAAGAGGGGTTGGCGTGTCTAAAAATTGTCGAAGCGCACCACGGGCGCGTTTGGTGAAGAAACATCAAATGTCACTCCAGTGACACCCTGGTTATTTGCCATGAGTGCTTGCAAAACCCTAGATTTCAAAACCGCTTCGGAGCTATCACCCCAGCTGATTCGCTGACCCAAACTGCCACGCAAGCTCATCTGAACATCGTCTCTGGTGTTTGCCTGAATAATCTCCACCTCGGCGAGCAACTCAACAGGCAAGGCAAGCAACACATCAACGGAATCTTTGAATGGTTGCGAACTCGAAGGTTCTCCAGCAATCAAAATTCGCGGCAGTAAATCCGTAGGTTCTGCCACAGCAATTCGCACGCCCGCTGGATCGTGCAACCACAACGCACCTTGATACTCGACTATGCACAGCGCCTGGCGCTCTGAAACGCTCACCTGCAAACCGTTTGGTGGAATAGCGGTAGCGGCGAAACTTTCAATCAGAGTAAAACCCGCAAGTGATTTTGCAATCTCGTCATGATTCAGAAGTGGCAGAGGTTTGCCAATTTGTTCGGAAAGCGCTTTGGAGATTTCCTCCGGGTTTAAACGCTGGGTCCCGACAACGCTCACTGTTTGGATGGCAAGTAGCGGAGAAAATGTCGCGACTACAGTCAAAATTCCCAAGGTCATGATCGAACCAACCGTTAAAGTCGCCGCGATGCGCTTAGCTCGCCGCGCTGAGATAATTCTTGAAAAAACAGAATTCTCGAGATCACGAGCCATTACTCTGCGAGGTGCCCTGGCAAGTGGCGT
>NZ_JBIILG010000020.1:0-18647 GCF_044232805.1 Rhodoluna sp. | reverse complement strand
TGGAACAAACCGTTCCAGAACCCCAAACAGCAAAGAGTTTCTTGATTACATTTCAAGTGGCTGGCAGGAAAGTTCCAACAAAGCCATATCTCAAAGCCCTGCTGCTGATTTTGCAAAGGCCAGACGCGACCAAGTCGCTGAAACGTTTCCCAATCAACTTGTTGTGATCGAAGCTGGTGCACCCAAGACAAGGTCTAACGACACCGAGTATCGCTATCGACCACACGCAGCTTTTGCACACCTAACCGGTTGGGGCTCGCAGACCGTTCCAGACTCTGTGCTTGTTATCGACACTAAACAATCAGCTCAGATTCTGTTTTTGCGCCCAACAGCCGGCAAAGAATCAAACGAGTTCTTCGCTAACCCCGCCATCGGCGAATTCTGGGTAGGAGCAAGACCAACTCTGCAGGATGTGTCTGGGCTACTCAAGATCGAAACTCGCGATCTAAATGAACTGAGTGCTTACCTAGATAAGAAAAAGGCCATACCTCTTGAAGACAGCGATCTGGCTCAGTATGTTTCTGAGCTTAGGCTTGTCAAAGACTCCTATGAGATTGATCAAATGCGTCAAGCCGTTGCTAGCTCGATCCGAGGTTTCGAGGACATTGTGAAAGCTCTACCAAAAGCCGCAAAGAACCCGCGCGGCGAAAGAATCATCGAAACGGCATTTTTTGCAAGAGCCAGACTTGAAGGTAACGACCTAGGTTACGAAACCATTGCTGCTGCCGGAAAAAATGCCTGCATCCTGCACTGGATTACTAATCACGGACCAGTAAATAGTGGTGAGCTAGTTTTGGTTGACGCTGGAATAGAAATGGACTCTTTATATACGGCGGATATAACCCGAACCTTGCCGATAAACGGCAAATACTCCGATGCTCAGCTCGAGGTTTACCAAGCGGTCCTCGAGGCTGCCGATGCTGCATTTGCGATAGCCAAGCCTGGTATCAAGTTCCGCGAGATCCATGGAGCTGCAATGAAGGTGATTGCCAACAAAGTAGCTAACTGGGGAATCCTGCCTGTAAGCGCCGAAGAATCCCTAGAAGCCAACAAGCAGTTCCACAGGCGCTGGATGGTGCACGGAACAAGCCACCACTTAGGTCTTGATGTTCACGACTGCGCTCAGGCAAGAAAAGAAATGTATTTAGAGGCAGAGCTAAAAGAGGGAATGGTTTTCACCATTGAGCCAGGCTTGTATTTTCACGAGAACGACCTATTAGCACCAGAGCGTTTCCGAGGCATCGGCGTAAGGATTGAAGACGACGTGCTGGTGACCAAAGACGGTGTTGAGAATCTTTCAGCCAAACTTCCAAGAACTCCAGCGGAAATCGAATCCTGGATGGCCAGTCTTAGCTAGCTTTTAGAAGCTGGCTTTTTTGTGGCAGGCTTTTTGGTCGCCGATGAAGTACCTGCCTTTATTGCCTTCTTGGCATCAGCTAATTGACCGGTTGGGACAATCACATCGTACTTTTTGGCAACCACGGCTTGAGCGGAGATGAAGCTTCTTTTGTTTCGGGTCATGCTAAAACGAATAACGTTTAGCAGCATTCCAACTCCAGCACCGATAACTATTCCTGCGCTCAGGTTTGTAACAACTACCTGCTCTGTTGTGCTGGTAGCTC
Organism: Rhodoluna sp.; assembly: GCF_044232805.1. Classification (GTDB taxonomy): domain Bacteria; phylum Actinomycetota; class Actinomycetes; order Actinomycetales; family Microbacteriaceae; genus Rhodoluna. The sequence continues at coordinate 17,025 of NZ_JBIILG010000020.1, read as the reverse complement.
CAAAGAGTAGTCCAAAAAATAGGCCAATCCAAGAACCGGTCACAGCACCAGAGAGTGCAACTCTTCCATAGCCAAGCTTGCCCTTTAGGCTCTCGACTGTTTTTAGGTCGGAGCCAATGATGGAAATAAGTCTTGCCGGGAAACCATTTTCAACCAGCTTCTCAACTACCTTTACCGCTTCTAGGTAGTTTTTGAACTGGCCAACAACTTCGCCTTCAGGAAGGGTAGATGGTGCATTTTTCTGACTCATGTTTCTATTCTCTCATGCCTGTCCGTAGAGTTAAGGGGTGTCCGAGGCCCTGATCTATCAAGCTCTTTCAAAAGTAATTGACCCTGAGCTTCGCATTGCTTTGACCGAGCTAGATATGGTCGGAAAAGTAAGCTTCCAAAATGGCACCGCAGATGTTGAAATCAAGCTCACCATCACTGGCTGCCCAGCAGCCAGACGCATCGAACAAGAAACCCACGACGCGGTTGCAGCAATTCCTGGAGTAACAAAAATCAATGTCAGCCTCACGGTCATGACTCCCGAAGAACGGGATGCCTTGAAGAAGAAACTTCGTGGCGGCAAGCCCATGAGGCATAACCCTTTTGATAAAGACACCCTGACCAACATCTTTTTGATTGGCTCAGGTAAGGGAGGTGTTGGCAAATCAACCTTGACCGCTAACTTGGCTGTTGCCCTGGCGAGCCAAGGTCAAAAAGTCGGCCTTATCGATGCCGACATCTTTGGCTTTTCAATTCCCGGTCAGCTCGGCATTACCGAAAAGCCAACCAGAGTAGACGAGCTGATCTTGCCCCCAGTTGCCTTCGGCGTAAAAGTAATCTCGATTGGCATGTTCGTTGAAGACAACAAACCCGTTGCTTGGCGAGGACCCATGCTGCACCGTGCCATAGAGCAATTCTTGAGCGATGTCTTCTGGGGCGATCTGGATGTGTTGCTAGTAGACCTACCTCCTGGAACAGGCGATGTTGCAATTAGCCTTGGGCAGTTATTGCCAAGCGCCAAAACGGTTGTTGTGACAACACCGCAGCTTTCTGCCAGCGAGGTCGCCGAGCGATCGGGAGCCGTCGGCTTACAAACCGGCCAAGCAATTTTTGGCGTTATTGAAAACATGAGCTACCTAGAACAAGATGGCAAGAGAATTGAGATTTTTGGAACGGGCGGCGGCGAGCTAGTAGCTAAATCCCTAAGCACGCTATCTGGTGTAAATGTTCCCTTGATCGGGCAAGTGCCGATATCGGTAGCTTTGCGCGAAGGCTCAGACAAGGGTGAACCGCTTTGTGCCGGTAGCTCAGAAGATGCGGCAGCTACCGAGATTCACAAGATTGCCAGCTTGATTGCCAAACAGGGTCGCTTACTTGCTGGTAGAAAGCTGAATCTGGATCCCAAGTAATTATCTATTCGTAGAATGATAACCATGAGCGAATACAGCATCCCGAGCCTTTTGTCCCACCTTCCGGAAAGTTCCGACCAGGTCACAATTGTGAACCCAACCACTGGCAAGAAAATCTATGACCTGCCCCAGCTAAGCGTTAGCCAAGTGGCAAAGGCAGTTGCCGACTCAAGACATGCTCAGCCTTCGTTTGCAGCTATGCCAGTCAAGCAGCGCGCTGCGGCGCTTTTTAGATTGCACGATTTACTTCTAAACAACCAAGACAAGTTGATGGATCTATTGCAGCTTGAAACCGGCAAGGCGCGCGCGCACGCTTTCGAAGAAGTTGCTGGTTCCCTTGGGTCCACCCGTTACTTTGCCAAGATCGCACCCAAGGTTCTAAAAAAGCAGATCACTAACTCAGGGGTTCCCTTTGTTACTCGTTCTTATGTCACATACTCTCCAGTTGGAGTAGTTGGAGTAATCACCCCGTGGAACTACCCACTTGCCCTGCAGATGCTCGATGTGTTGCCAGCACTTGCAGCCGGTAACACCGTGGTGCAAAAAGCTGATAACCAAACGGCGCTTGTTTCGCTTTACGCCAGAAAGTTAGCTATCGAAGCTGGTATTCCAGATAGTGCCTGGACAATCGTGGTTGGCGACGGTGCAACTGTTGGAAATGCGGTTACTGACTCGGTTGACTACGTTGCCTTCACTGGATCAACTAAGACCGGAAAGATAGTTGCTGAGCGAGCAGCCAAGAGATTGATTGGTTACTCACTCGAGCTAGGCGGTAAGAACCCGCTTATTGTTCTTCCAGGTGCCAAACTTGGCGACGCTGCCGAGAAGGTTATCGCTGGAGCATTTGGAAACTCAGGGCAGCTCTGCGTTTCCATTGAACGCGTCTATGTTCCAAACAACCAAAAGGAAGCTTTCGAAAAAGAACTTGCATCCCGGGTTAACTCACTCAAGATCGGAAAGAGTGACAACTTCGAGATGGACATGGGAACCCTAACCGGTATCAACCAACTTAAGCGCGTTGAAGACTACGTTTCTGATGCGGTAAGTAAGGGAGCCAAGGTGCTAGCTGGAGCTAAGGCTCGTCCAGAGCTTGGACCCTATTTTTACTCACCAACTGTCATGACCGACATCAAGCCGGAAATGAGACTCGCTCGCGAAGAAGTCTTCGGCCCATTTATTGCAGTTGTCGGTTACGACAGCATTGATGAAGCGGTTGAATTGGCCAACGACACCGAGCTTGGACTAAACGCCTCAGTAGTGGGGCCGGTGAAACTAGCCGAGAAAGTTGCCAACCGCCTAATGGCAGGATCAGTGAACATCAACGAGGGTTACCGCGCCTCGATGGCATCGATTGACTCCCCTATGGGTGGCATGAAGCAATCCGGTGTTGGCAGAAGAAATGGTCACTACGGATTGCTGAGATTTACCGAAGCTCGAACGGTTGGAATTGCAACAGGACTGCTTAATTTCCCATCTAGGGCCAAGCAATACAACAAGATGGCGCCTTTAATGAATGCTCTAGCAAAAGTGATGAAGAAGCTCTAGGTAGCTTCCGAATCAAAGGGTGCCACTTCGCCCACAGCTAACCTTGGCTGCACTCTGGTAGTTGGCTTATTCAACGTTGCTACCGAAGTTGGAGCATCGGTTTCGGCCAAGGCCTCACGAATGATTCTTCGAGGATCGTATTTTCTTGGATCAAGTTGTTTCCAATCGAGTTCTTCACCGATTTCAGATTGCAACTGTCCCTTGGCGCCATCAGCCATCCGCTTCAAAGATTTAATGAAGTTAGCTAGTTGTTTGGCGTAGTGCGGTAATTTATCCGGACCCAGCACAAAAACAGCTATCAACCCAAGAATTAATAGCTTTTCGCCGGAGAGTCCAAACACCCATATAGGCTACCTCTTTGGCTACGGCCATTTACACCCGAGCGGCTCTAAGCTTTGAGATTAGGAGAGATCATGGTCGACAAGATATCAAGCTGGAAATTCACCGAAGACTTTGTTTCGGAGTCGCCAGCCATAATCGAAGCTCGCGCCAGGGCCGAAGAATTAGGAATCGAGTGTGTAACGCCAAGCGTTGGCTCACACCTAGCCTTGATTGCCTCCGCTTTAGGAGCCAAAGCCATCGTTGAAGCTGGAACCGGTGCCGGAATATCGGGTTTGTGGATATTGAGCGCCTCAGAGGATTCGGTTTTAGCAACCATTGATTCTCACCCCGAGTTTCAGCTGGCGGCCAAGATGGCTTTCAAAGATGCCAGAATTTCACCTCTTAGAACCAGAGTTATCTCCGGTAAGGCAACCGAGGTTATGTCCAACATGGCCGATGCCGCTTACGACCTAGTTTTCCTAGATGCCGAGCGAGGCGATCTGGAAGATCAGCTCAGGCAGGCTTCGAGGTTGCTTAGGCCTGGCGGCGTGGTGGCAATTTCCCATGCGCTGTGGCGAGATCGGGTTCCAGATCCCGCCATGCGCGATGAGGCCACAGTGATTTACCGTGATGTTTTGAGATTGTTTTCTACCCAGCAGGATTTCATTTCTGCTTTATCGCCAGTGGGTGATGGCTTGCTGATGGCCAGCAAGCGAGTTACTTCTTCTTAACTACGCCTTCTAGGACTTTGTGGAGGCTCTTGGCTTCTTCTTCGTTTACCGAAACAACTAAGCGACCGCCACCTTCAAGAGGGACCCTAAGAATAATTAGACCGCGTGGTTCACGTTCTGCTTCCATCGGTCCATCGCCGGTGCGAGGCTTCATTGCTGCCATTTTGACTCCTTGAAATACTTGTGACCGGTGGGCCAAGTTCCAAGTTTATCAAAGATTTGAGGTCAGAAAATTTCTCAATCCACTCTCACAGGCGTAAATCTGGCTAGCTGGCAGGGATTCATCATCAGCGTGAGCTTTATTGGGGTCCCCCGGTCCATAATTCACCGCTGGAATGCCCAGTTCACTGAATCTAGCAACATCGGTCCAGCCATACTTTGGATGTACTGATGTGCCAACGGCAGCAACAAATGCCTTAGCCTCGGGGCTTTGTAGCCCTGGTCTTGCTCCCGGTGCGCTATCAACGATGTTGATCTCGCAACCGGAAAATAAACTCTTCACATATTCCCCAGCTTGCGCTTGAGTCTTTGAAGGTGCAAAGCGGTAGTTCACGGTCAAAATTGCCCGATCGGCAATCACGTTGGTTGCGATACCGCCGTTGACCAAAACAGCATTCAGGCTCTCCTTGTATACCAAGCCATCAACTTCAATCTCTGCAGGTTCAAAACTCGATAAGAACTCCAAAGCGGAGCCAAGCTTATGGATTGCGTTTTCACCCATCCATGACCTTGCAGAATGCGCCTTTTTGCCCGAGAACACTAACTCGGCCCGCAGGGTTCCATTGCAGCCACCTTCGACAATCGAACCAGTAGGTTCGCAAAGCACCGCGAAGCCACCCTTGATCAAATCCGGATGATTTCGAACTAACCTTCCAAGGCCGTTCTTGGAAGCCTCTACTTCCTCGTTATCGTAAAACACCCAAGTCACATCAACAGTTGGCTCGGTCACCGTTGCGGCTAGCTTTAGCATCACGGCAACACCTGATTTCATATCCACCGAGCCGCGACCCCAGATAACCTGCTCACGCTCAAAGGACATTAGTTTGGTTGGAAGATTATCTGCCACCGGAACGGTGTCGATGTGACCTGCAATAATGACTCTTTTTGATCTGCCCAAATTGGTACTTGCTACCACTGCGTCGCCATCTCGAACCACACTAAGGTGGCTAACTAATTTGAGGGCTGTTTCGATAGCGTCCGCTATCTCGCGCTCATTACCCGAGACTGATTCGATATCACACAGCTCGCGAGTGAGCTCGGCAACGTCAGAATTGAGATTTAGGTTACTGCTGGACACATTCCAGAGCCTAGCTTGTAATCTTGGAAGATGAGCGAAGAAACAACCAAGGCCTGGGGGCATGGCTTGGCAACCAAAGATGCCCAAGGCCATGTCTTGGATGTTTGGTTTCCAGAGCCAAAACTCGGCCCCGCTCCAAAAACCGATGCGCTCTGGGTGGTACCAAAAGAACTCGATGCTCTGGTCGGATCTGACCCCAGAAGAGCAATCGAAACCCAGGTTGTTAGAACTGAAATTGATCTCACACAGCCAGTTAGCTCAACCGAAGATGCCTATCTCAGACTTCACTTGCTATCGCACCTACTGGTAAAACCCAACTCCATAAGTCTCGAAGGGCTTATTGGCGCTATGCCAATTGTTGCCTTCACTTCTATTGGATCTGTAGCGCTAAATGATCTAGACAGATTGCGCCCAGCGCTCACCAAAGCAGGAGTTGTTATTCACGCCATCGATAAGTTCCCAAGGCTAGTTGACTATGTAACGCCAAAGAAAGTAAGAATTGCCGATGCTTCCAGGGTTCGATTGGGAGCTTACTTATCCCCCGGAACAACAGTGATGCACGAGGGCTTTGTGAACTTTAATGCTGGAACTTTGGGGGCTTCCATGGTGGAGGGAAGAATCTCCCAAGGAGTGGTTGTTGGCGATGGTTCGGACATCGGAGGCGGAGCCTCGATTATGGGAACCCTTTCTGGTGGCGGAAAGCAAGTTGTCAGCATCGGAAAGCGTGCGCTGCTTGGAGCTAACTCCGGCATTGGAATATCAATCGGCAACGACTGCGTGGTTGAAGCAGGACTTTATGTGACCGCGGGAACCAAGTTGACACTTATTGCTGATGGCAAAGAACAGAACCTAAAAGCCGCTGAGCTATCGGGGATTGACAATTTACTATTCAGGCGCAACTCGATGACCGGAAGAGTTGAAGCACTAGTCAGAACCGGCGCTGGAGTAGAGCTAAATAAGGATCTGCACCCATAAATTACTTTCCAGTAATGGAATCCCAACCCTTGGCTTCTAACGGAACCCCATCAAGATAAAGCTCTGGCTCACCAGCACTAACAACACCGATGGCCTTGAATGCTTTTGGCAGAACAGCATTACTTGGAAAAGTTGCAACCAGTGCGTGATCTTCGCCACCGTGTAAGACCCAGTTCTTTGGATCCACACCTAAGCCCAAAGCGGGAAGCTCCAGCATGGCTTCGAAGCCTTGTAGCTCTTTAGAAGATAGCTCGATAGCAACATTTGAGGCTTTGCAGATGCGCATTAGGTCCGCACTCAATCCGTCAGAAAGATCGAGCATGCTGGTAGCACCGGCAATCGAAGCCTCAACACCTTTTTGGATAGGTGGCTCGGGTCGCAAATGATACGAGACCCAGTCATCGTAGGAGTTGATAAGGTCTTTGTTTTCCGACTGCAATAACGCCAGACCGCAGGAAGATTTACCCAGTGTTCCAGCCACCGCAACGATGTCGCCAGCTTGTGCGCCAGATCTAAGAACAGGAGTTCTGCCTTCCATGCTGCCGTGCACGGTTACCGAAACAACAAGCTGGTCTCCTGCGGCAAGATCTCCACCAACTACTCCAGCACCTGGGGCAAGTGCTTTACAGGCGGCATCTAAACCATCGGCGAAGCCTTCTAACCAGGAGATCTTGGTGGTTTTTGGAACAACCAGAGCAACAACCAGTGCAGTTGGTTTGGCTCCCATGGCAGCAATGTCAGCCAGATTGGTTGCTACTGCTTTGTAGCCAAGATCAAAAGAGCTTGACCAATCCAATCTAAAGTCATGATTTTCAATCAAAGTATCGGTGGAAACTACAAAAGATTGATCGGCAACAATAACGGCTGCATCATCGCCAGATCCCACCAACGCGTGCACGCTTGGGGTTAGGCGCGCCACCGTGCGCCGAAGGCTTTCTATCTCGCCCAGCTGCGCTAAAGTTTGGTCGTTCACAAATCAAAGGTAGCCTTAATAGCGATGCCAAAAAACCACCTACTTCTTCTAACCGCTTCCGTGCTGGTACTTGCTGGCTGCGCACCGGTGGTTCCACTGGAGCCTGCCGAGCAGGCCAATGACGCGGCTTGTGCAGAGATTATTGTTCGCCTGCCCGATGAGCTTGCTGGATTACCCGAGCGAAGAGTCAACGCCCAATCAACCGCCGCCTGGGGTGAACCAGCCGCGGTTATCTTGCGCTGTGGCTTGGAGCCTGTCGAAGTAAGCTCGCTAGTTTGCGTGACCGCATCGGAAATCGACTGGTTACTAGATGAATCAGAAGCTCCCAATTACCGATTCATTACTTTCGCCCGCTTCCCCGCAACCGAAGTGATCGTTGACTCAACCGTGGTTGCTGGAGTCACGGTGCTAGAAGAGCTAGCGGCATCAATTAGTGTTTTGGATGCAACCAAGCGCTGCACCGAGGTTACTAACTAAGACCAGCCGTGCTCTTTGAGTGCATCGCGAGCTTCTTTTCGAGCCGAGTATGGAGTTCTAACTCCCCTGATGTCTCGATAGTCCTGGTGTCCTGGCCCTGCCCACAAAATCGCATCTCCGGTTGTTGCTAGCGAGACTGCCTTGCGAATGGCAGCTTCTGGTGGTGAGACGTTATAGATCTCGTGGTTTGGATAAGCCTCTCTCGCAGATTTTTCTAACCCAGCCCGAATCGAAGTAGGATCTTCAAATCTTGGGTGGTGATCGGTGATTACCAAAATATCTGACCCCGCTGCAGCAACTTGGGCCATGGCTGGTCGCTTACTTGGATCGCGATCACCGTCAGCACCAAAGAGCATGATTACTTTTCCTGAGGTGACTTTTCTTACGGCATCTAGGGTGTGCAAGAAAGCATCTGGGCTGTGTCCAAAATCAACATAGACCGCAGGTCCTGTGTCACCACTGACTCGCTCAGTTCTACCCGGCAGGTAAGCATCAATGCCGCCTTCAATAGCTTTGGCAATTACTTTCGGGTCAAACCCAGCCTCAATTAGCATCACGATTGCAAGACCCGCGTTTGCTGCCATGTGAGCCCCAAGAAGTGGAACACGAGATCTAATGGTCACACTGTCAGGGCCGGCAAGAACAAAAGATGTGTACTTCGGGTTTTCAGCCGTAACAGCAACGTGCCACTTAGCTTCTACTCCCAATTCGCTAGTGATAGTAACTACCGGAACTTCTGATCTTTCAACAAAGTCGCGGCCGTATTTGGAATCAAGACACACCACACCGCGCTTGGCGCGGTGTGCAGAAAACAGCGGCAGCTTGGCCTCTAGATACTCTTGCATGTCTTTGTAATCATCCAGGTGGTCATGGCTCAAATTAGTAAAGCCAACAACATCAAAGTGCAATCCATCCACCCGAAGCTGAGAAAGCGCTTGCGCAGAAACCTCAATAGCCACCGAAGTAACTTTGCTCTCACGCATCCTTGCGATCAGGGCCTGCATCTCGGTGGACTCAGGGGTCGTGAGCCTGCTAACAATTGTCTCGCCAGCGATGTGTCGCTCGGCGGTAGAAGTAAGCCCAGTAACCTGACCCATTTGGCGCAAGATTGCTTCCAGCAAATACGTGGTCGAGGTTTTGCCGTTGGTTCCAGTGGTTCCAAAAAGAAGTGGCATATTGCCAGGCAGATTGCCATAAACATAAGCCGCTAGGTTACCTAAGTGCTCTCTCGGGTTTTCGATTCGAACCACTGGAACAGAAATTCCTTGGGTGTGAGCAAGACCTGCGGTATCGCTAGCAACAGCGGTTGCGCCTAAAGAGAGCGCTTTTTCAATAAATTCTGCACCGTGAGTTTTTTTACCTGGCATGGCAACAAACAAGTCGCCTGGGCGCAAATCGTTGGTGTTCATGCTGATACCAGTCAGCACAGCATCCTCCGCCGGGCTTTCCAGTTCAAAGTGTTTCGCAAAGTCTTTTAGAGACACTGGGGTCACAAAATCAGGTCGAAGAAGGGGCGGTATTTGCTCTTTCACTAGCTCAATTTACCATTCGGGACAAATTAGCTTGGGGATTTAGAAGAACTAGCTTCTGCTATCCACAAGAGCTAGTGAAATTAGCTCATCGATTAGGTCCTTATAGCTAAGGCCTGATTCCTGCCAGCATCTTGGAAACATCGAAATCGACGTGAAGCCTGGCATGGTGTTTATCTCATTGACCATAAAGCCCTTATCGGTCAAAAAGAAATCCACTCTCGCAAGACCTTTGCAACCCAAGGCCTTGAAGGCCTTTCTGGCCATTTGTTGCATCTTTGATAATTCGTCAGAGGAGATATCCGCTGGGCAAATAAGTGTTGCCGCATCGCTGTCGACGTACTTCGCCTCAAAGTCATAAAACTCACGTCCACGAACCGTGATCTCTCCCGCAACCGAAACCCTAAGCGCTCCGCCATCCAAAGAATCCAAAACCCCGCACTCAATCTCACGCCCGACTACCCCAACTTCAATAATCACCTTGTCATCGTGCTTGAATGCCTCGGTCAGTGCAGCAGGAATATCCTTCATTGAGTCAACTTTGGTAATTCCAACTGATGAGCCAGATCTAGCCGGCTTCACAAAAAATGGCAGCTTGCCTAAATCCTTGATGCGATCAAGTGCCGACTCCGGGTTGTTGAGCATGTCGGAGGCTGAAACAACCGCGTAATCAGGGCTTGGAATGCCAGCGGCCTTGAATAGCGCCTTACTAAATTCCTTATCCATTGCAGCCGCGGAGCCAAGCACTCCGTTACCCACATATGGAACACCAACAAGTTCTAAAAAGCCCTGCATGGTGCCATCTTCACCAAAGGGACCGTGCAGCATTGGCATCACTACGTCAATTACCCCAAGAGAGCGCTCTTTGCCTGAGGAATCTGTTTCAAATAGCTCGCAAGAGCCATCCATTGCAAAACGAATAGTTGAGCCTTCATGCTCAATGGTTTTGAGTCCTTGGCTAAGACTGAGTGTTGCAGGATCTCCCGTGAAGGGCACAAATACCCCATCGCGAGTAATGCCAACTGGGACAACTTCATACTTCGAAGAATCAATCGCGCTTAGTACCCCTGAAGCGGTTGCTACCGAGATCGAATGCTCGTTAGATTTGCCACCAAATAAAACCGCAACAAGAATTTTTGCCATGTACTTATTCTCCCTGTGGAGTGTCACTCATGTGCGTTAGGTGAGGAGCGATATCTTTAGGATTCATCTTGCCCTCAATCACCAGCTCCACCTGCTCAACAATAGGCATCGCGATGTTCTTTTCTCGAGCTAGTTCCAGCACAGTGGAAACAGAAACCAATGCTTCTGCGGTTTGTGAAAGCCTGGCCAGCACTTCTCGCTTGGAGTATCCCTTACCGAGCATTTCACCCGCCTTATGGTTTCTAGACAAAGGAGACTCGCTGGTTGCAATAAGGTCCCCAAGACCGGCAAGTCCCACCATGGTCTCTGGCTTTGCTCCAAAGGCTTCTGCAAAACGAGATATCTCTGATAGACCTCTAGTCATGATCGAAGCCTTGGTATTTTGTCCATAGCCAACGCCGTTGACGATTCCAATTGCAACAGCAATTAGATTCTTCAAGATTCCGCCAAATTCAGTGCCGATTACATCGTTGTTGGTAAAAGTAGTGAAGTAAGAGTTAGTGGAAGCTTTAGCAACCGCCATGGCAGAAGCTGCCGAGCTAGAAGCTGCTACCGAAGCGGCTGGCTGCTCATCTGCGATTTCCAACGCAAGGTTGGGACCCGAGACAACAACTACGCGGTCCTCGGTAATGCCGTGCTCCTCGATTACCTGGCTCATTCGAAGACCGGTTTTTTGCTCAACGCCCTTCATTAGCGAAACTACAATCGCGTCTTTTGGAATGAACTTGCCCCATTGCTCGAGGTTAGATCGGAGGCTCTGAGATGGAACAGAGATGTAAACCTGGCTGGCACCAACGAGCACTTTCTCGATGTCTGTCGACGCCACAATGCCTGCCGGTAGGTTTACCCCAGGTAGGTAGTCACCGTTTCGGTGTGAATTATTTATTTCGGAAGCAACTTCTTCACGCCTAGACCAAAGCATCACATTAGATCCGCCATCAGCTAGCACTTTAGAAAAAGTTGTCCCCCAGCTTCCTGCTCCAATTACAGCCACCTTGATCATTGAGTCGCTGCTTTCTTAGCTGCCTTCTCGAAGTTTCCAGTTGTGGTTTGCCCCATAGCTACCGGATCCCAAAGGGTTCCAGGTGCCTTTTCGCCACGAAGTTGTTCCACCAAAGCCGTGATGCTTCGCATCACGAGCTCGGTGGCTTCCAGGAGTTCTTGCGCGCTGAGGTTTTCTTTACGATACTTTGCTAGATCAATTTCGTCGCCAACCAGAATCTGAACTTTCTTCCAAAAACCGGGGCGGAACTTGCTGCTGTATCGACCCATAATCTGCTCACTACCCCAGTGAGCAATTGGATAAACCGGAACTCCGCTATTGAGGGCTACGCGAATAGCTCCGGTCTTACCGCGCATCGGCCAAAGGTTAGGTTCCCGAGTTAGCGTTCCTTCTGGGTAGATGCAAATCATGTGACCGGCTTGCAGGTAAGAGTTAGCAATCTTGAACGAGTCATCATTGCGCTGACCGCCTTTTCTAAATACTGGAATCTGACCACCTGCAAGCAGTGCTTTACCAACTAGGGGAATGTTGAAAAGCGCTTCTTTGGCAAAAAAATGTGGTCCGCGCTTTAGCCTCATGTAAATGAAGTACGCGACCGCAAGACCATCCATGTTGGTGGCGTGATTTGGGGTAAGGATGTATGCACCGGATTTTGGCAGCTTTTCGCTACCGGTTACTTCAACCTTGAAAAACATCCGAATTATTGGCGCAAAAAAGAATGCAATCACTCGCACCGCAAGTGGGTGCTCCTCCGAGGTTACCTTCGGCATCGGAATCAACTTTTGCTTTTTAGCCATGGCTACTCCGCGTAACTAAAGTCGGCCCCAAGATCTGAAAGCTTCTCAAGGAAGTGCTCGTAACCACGAGAAATAAGCTGCGCGTTGCTGACATTGGAAACACCCTTGGCGGTCAAAGCTGCCACCATGTGGCTAAAGCCACCGCGCAGATCCGGAACCACGATGTCCGCTCCGTGCAGTGCAGTTGGTCCCGAGATAACAGCGGAATGGTAAAAGTTCATCTGACCGAAGCGGCAAGGGTTACCTCCCAGGCACTCACGGTAAATCTGAATCTGTGCGCCCATCTTCACCAGAGCATCGGTGAAACCAAAGCGGTTTTCATAAACAGTTTCGTGAACAATCGAAAGACCCTTGGCCTGGGTTAGGGCAACCACCAGTGGCTGCTGCCAGTCAGTCATAAAGCCTGGGTGAACATCGGTTTCGATAACTACCGGGTGTAGATCTTCGCCCTTTTGGTAGAAACGAATTCCATCGTCTTCGATGTCAAAACCACCGCCAACTTTCCTGAAAACGTTCAGGAAAGTTGTCATTTCAATCTGCCTTGCTCCCCCAACAAAGATATCTCCACCGGTAGTCAAAGCTGCTGCTGCCCAAGAGGCTGCTTCGTTACGATCAAAGAGTGCACGGTGGGTGTAGCCATTTAGGCTCTCAACACCTTCGATGCGGATAGTCCTATCGGTATCAACCGAGATAATCGCACCCATCTTCTGCAGAATGGCGATTAGATCCATGATCTCTGGCTCAATGGCAGCACCGGATAGCTCGGTTAGACCCTTAGCTCGAACCGAAGTTAGAAGCACCTGCTCGGTAGCACCAACGCTTGGGTATGGAAGGGAGACCTTGGCTCCGTGTAGGCCGTTAGGGGCGCTCAACCTGGTTCCGTTTTGGGACTTTTCGATGACGGCTCCGAATTTGCGAAGCACATCCAAATGGAAATCAACTGGGCGACCACCGATGTGACAACCGCCAAGGTCAGGAATAAACGCCTCACCTAGCTGGTGCAGTAGAGGACCACAAAACAGGATTGGAATGCGAGAAGACCCGGCATGAGCATCGATGTCAACCATGCGAGCTTGCTTGACGCCTCTGGGGTCAAGCTCCATAACTCCCGCGTCGTTGAAGTTGATTGAAACTCCGTGCAATTCCAACAGCCTGGCAACAACTTCAACGTCGCTAATCTTTGGAACATCTTTTAGAACGCTTGGGGAATCGGCAAGTAAAGCGGCAACCATCGCCTTGGTGACAAGGTTCTTGGCACCTTTTAGATCCACGCGACCTGAAAGCGGCTTTCCGCCGTTTACGGTTATGACGCTCATTAGATTCCCTTAGCTGGCAAAGTTAGTGGCTTCCACGCCTCGCGTGATGACTCATAGGAAGTAATTGCTCCCTCGTCCCTCAAACTTAGTGCAATGTCGTCAAGGCCTTCCATTAATCGCCACTTGGTATAGGCATCAATGGCAAAAGAAACAGTTAAATCCCCAACAGATAGCTTCTGATTGGGCAAATCCACACTTGCCGAAACCCCTGGATCGGCATCGATGACATCCCAAATCTGCTTGGTTTCGTCCTCGGTAATCACGCCAGTAATTAATCCCTGCTTACCGCTGTTACCAGTAAAGATGTCTGCAAACTTCGCTGAAAACACCGCCTTGAAGCCCCAGTCGCGAAGTGCCCAAACCGCATGCTCTCTCGAAGAACCTGTTCCAAAATCCGGTCCTGCGATAAGTACTTGTCCGTTTTGAAAGACCGGCTGGTTCAAAACAAAGTCAGGCTCAGCTTTCCAAGAGGCAAACAGCGCATCTTCAAAACCGGTTTTGGTAATGCGCTTTAGATAACTTGCCGGAATGATCTGATCGGTATCAACGTTTGATCTTTTCAGAGGCACTGCAACACCAGAAAAAGTAGAGATCTTTTCCATTAGGCCATCACCTCTAGATCTGCAGGAGAAGATAGCGTCCCGCGAATAGCGGTGGCTGCTGCAACCAGTGGTGAAACCAGATGCGTTCTAGCGCCTTTACCCTGGCGTCCTTCAAAGTTACGGTTTGATGTCGAAGCGGCCCGCTCGCCTGCGGCGAGCTGGTCAGGGTTCATACCCAAACACATCGAACAACCGGCGAATCTCCACTCAGCACCAAAGTCTTTGAAAATCTTGTCGAGGCCTTCTTCTTCGGCCTGAATACGAACCTTCTGTGATCCGGGAACAACCATCATTCGAATGCCATCGGCTTTTTTCTTACCCTCAACGATGGCTGCGGCGGCACGAAGGTCCTCAATGCGCGAGTTGGTGCAAGAGCCCAAAAACACAGTGTCAACACGAATGTCTTTCATCTTGGTTCCAGGTTTTAGATCCATGTATTCAAGTGCGCGAATGGCGGCAGCTTTTTCATTCGGGTCCAAGATATCTTCTGGGTTAGGAACACTATCCAAAAGCGATACACCTTGGCCTGGATTGGTTCCCCAAGTCACAAAAGGATCCAGAGTATCCGCGTCCAAGAAAACCTCAGCGTCGAATTTTGCTCCCTCATCGGTAGGAAGTGTTTTCCAGTAGGCAACTGCGTCGTCCCAGTCCTTGCCGGTTGGAGCGTGTGGTCTTCCCTTTAGGTACGCAAACGTTGTTTCATCAGGAGCCACCATGCCCGCTCTGGCTCCAGCCTCAATAGACATATTGCAAATAGTCATGCGAGCTTCCATCGAAAGCGCTCTAATTGCACTGCCTCGATACTCAAGCGCGTAGCCTTGGCCACCACCGGTTGAAATCTTCGCGATAACGGCCAAGATGATGTCCTTGGAGGTAACCCCTGGTCTCAAGGTTCCTTCGACGTTGATAGCCATGGTCTTGAAAGGCTTCAAAGGAAGAGTCTGGGTGGCCAAAACATGCTCAACCTCGCTGGTTCCAATACCCATCGCGAGCGCCCCAAAAGCGCCATGTGTAGAAGTATGAGAATCCCCACAAACCACCGTGATACCCGGCATGGTCAAACCAAGCTGTGGGCCAACCACGTGAACGATGCCCTGGTTCTTATCTCCCAATGAATGCAACCTGATGCCAAATTCAGCAGCATTTTTGCGAAGTGCTTCTATCTGAGCACGGGAGGTTAGATCAGCGATTGGCTTGTCGATATCGACTGTGGGAGTGTTGTGATCTTCGGTGGCGATAGTTAGATCAGGCCGTCTTACCTTGCGGCCAGCAAGGCGTAACCCATCAAAGGCCTGTGGCGAGGTGACTTCGTGCACCAAATGTAGGTCTATATAAAGAAGGTCTGGCGCACCATCTTCGCCCTTGGCGACAAGATGGCTGTTCCAAAGCTTTTCCGCCAATGTAAGCGGTGTGGAATTACCCGACATGCCTCACCTTAGATTTGTTGAAGCTCCAGTTTACCTTTGAGCAGGTAGATTGGGGCAGTGAGTATTTCTGGCCTAGATTTCCTGCAAAAACGCACTGTTAGGACCTTAGCCCTAGGCCAAATTCTCAGCGGATTCGGCCTTGGATCAACACTTTCTATTGGTGCCCTACTAGCTGCTGAGTTATCTGGCACTGTGGCTTGGTCGGGAGCCGCCGCTACCTTTTCCACCCTCGGAACAGCTTTCTGGGCGATACCGCTATCTCGCTTAGCTTTTGCCAAAGGCAGAAGGTACTCACTTGGTCTTGGAGCCGCGCTCGCGATCACCGGAGCGACACTTATCATTACTGCAGCCAGCCTGAAACTCTTCCCACTACTTCTTATTGCGCTGTTTTTCATGGGTGCAGGCTCCGCCGCCAGCTTGCAAGCTCGCTTTGCCGCAACGGATATTCCAGTTGAGAAAAAAGTCGGTAAAGATCTTTCGCTTGTTGTTTGGGCTACCACCATTGGTGCTGTAACAGGACCAAATCTATTTGGACCAGGAGAAGCAGTTGGCCAATGGCTGGGCTTGCCTGATTTAACCGGTCCGTTTGTTTTCACAATCATCGCCCAGATGCTTGCCACCACCGTGTTCTGGTTTGGCCTTAGACCAGACCCGTTACTGGTCGCCAGGCAAATTGATGCTCAAAATGTCAAGGTGCGTAAGAAGCTCTCTATTGCCAGTGCCTTTGGCACCTTGGCTAAGTTCCCAGTTGCGGGATACGCAATTGTTTCAATTGCGCTTTCGCATATGACCATGGTGGCGGTTATGAGCATGACCCCGGTTCATGTAACTAGCCACGGAGGCAGCTTGGTCTTTGTTGGCTTTGTAATCAGCCTTCACATTCTTGGCATGTATGCCTTTGCACCACTGTTTGGAATCCTCAGCGACAAGATTGGGCCAACCAGAACCATCTTGGCTGGCCAGGTCATCTTTGTTGCTGCGTTATTGATAGCGGGCCTTGGTTCCGAGCAAGAGCACCTGGTAACAATTGGGCTGTTTCTTTTGGGTCTTGGCTGGTCCGCGGCCACAGTTGCCGGATCAGCGCTTCTGGTTGTTAGCGTCCCAGCAGATCAAAAGACCAACGTGCAAGGTCTCAGCGACTCGATTCAAAACCTGGCCGGTGCTACCGGTGGAGCCGTAGCCGGCTCCATTGTTGCCCTGTCCTTGTTTACTGGTTTGAATATGGCTGCCTTGGCGCCGGTAATTCTGATTGTTGTGCTCTCAGTGTTGATTACCCGCTACCGCACCAAGCACCCGGAAGCTCAAGGTACGCACCAGCCGCCAATGCCGCTGGAATAAATCTTCTAAAAATAGAGATTCACCCCTGAGATTTTGTCATCAGGGGCGAATTTCGTGACCCCAGCGGGATTCGAACCCGCGCCGCTGCCGTGAGAGGGCAGTGTCCTAGGCCGCTAAACGATGGGGCCGTAAGCAACCTTTCGATTATGCCACA
>NZ_JBIILG010000019.1:0-18902 GCF_044232805.1 Rhodoluna sp. | reverse complement strand
TGTCCTGCTTCTTGCAAGGCTGTTGCAATTGCAATTCCTATGACATCGCCGCCCACAAGGCCGATGTTTAATCTTCCCTGTTTCAATTGCTCACCATCTGATCTGTCTGATTGTCTTTGGGCTCATCGGGTAGTCGACATATTTGTTCCGACACAATTGCAGCCACGGTTAGTACCAAGCTTGCAATCAAGCCAAAACTATTTTGAACTAGTGCTGCAGTAAAACTAACAGGCAAACTCAGCTGGGCAATCATCGCGCCTAAATGCCAGCCCACAAAGCCCGACCCTGTTATGGCACTTGCCTTTGCAAGCAGAAGAACTCTGACTGCATAAAAAGGATCGACTCGTTTAGGTCTAGGGCCTTTGGTGTATTGAGATAGAGACGCTTTGTATCGCCAGATGGGAACAGAAAGCCCCAAGAGAATCAGCGCAATGGCAGCAAGGGTGACCAAAAGATTCGTTGGCGAAGCCGGAACAGCCATACCGTTTGCAACAAGCAAGCGAACGGCCAGAAAAGAAAGCACTGTGACGCCAAAGACAACCACTAACACCAGGCTTAGTTTTGTCGGCTTCATTTTTGCAACCAGACTTGGCTTTTGATTGGCTCTGCTAGTTCGGTAACTTTTCCGAATCCAATCAGCTGCGCCTCACTATCCATAAGAGACCAAGGAACTAACACGAACGCTCGCTCGTGAGCTCTTGGGTGTGGCAGGGTTAGGTTCTTTGATTCTTGCTTCTTGTTTTCATAAGTGATGATGTCAATGTCCAGTGATCTTGATTCCCAACGGCGTTCGCGCACGCGACCGTGTGAAAGTTCAATTTCTGAAGTGGTGGCGAGAAGTTTTCTTGGGCTCAGCTTGGTGGCAATCTTGACAACACCATTTAGGTAATTGGATTTTGATTCATCGAGACCCGATTCGGTTACTGCAATTGACTCAACCAGTGGAGATTTTTCCAAGACACGAATCTTTGGATGGGCTCCGAGTTGCTCAATTGCAGAGTGAAGGGTTTCTCCCCGGTCGCCAAGATTGGAACCCAGCGCTAGAATCGCAATCTTCCAGCCAAACATCAGTCTGGTTTCTTGGCGCTAGCTGTCACCGCAACTGTGTCAAAGAAAAGATCTATCGGGGCATCAGGCTTAGAAACTGTGACTTTTACCTTTTTGGCCCATGGGCTAGCAGCAAACAAAACCTCATCGGCTAGTCGCTGGGAAAGTGTTTCTAAAAGATTGACTGGGTTTTGGCCCACGTTTTTTGAAATAAGTTGAGCAATTTCTGCGTAGCTAACGGTGTTGGAAATGTCATCGGTGGCAGCAGCTCTGTCGCTGTCAATCCAGATCTTGGCATCGACAATGAAGTACTGTCCGTTTTGCCTTTCGAGCTCCATGACACCATGGTGGCCAAAAATCCTCAGGCCTCTAATTTCAATTTTCTGGGTCATGGACTAACTCTGCCCACCGGTATCTTCATTTGCAACTGCGAGGGCTTCGACCACTTGAATTGCATCGAGGGTGGTCGAGACATTGTGGACTCGAACTCCCCAAAGCTTTCGTTGTAGCAGCAGCGCGGTCAGCACAGCTGTAGCCAGATCTCGCCTCTGGTTGCTGACCTGTCCCTGGCTATCGGGCTCTAGAGCTCCTGCAATAAACCGCTTTCTTGATGCTCCAACAAGAATTGGTAGATCTAGTTTTTCAAGTTCATCAAGCCTTGCCACCAGATGCCAGTTTTGGGTTATGTCTTTTGCGAACCCGAGACCTGGATCTATGATCAACCGGTCCCTGGAGATACCCGCATCAGTAGCTTTGCTCACTCTAGCCCGAAGCTCTTTGGCAACATCGGCGGCAACGGATTCGTAATTGTTCAGGGAGTCCATAGTTTCGCTGAACCCTCGCCAGTGACTAATGATGAACTTGCAACTAAGAGGTTGCAGAGCTCGAAACATTTCTTCATCCGCTAACCCGCCAGAAACATCGTTAACAATCGTCGCCCCAGCTTGCACGGCTAAAACTGCTGTTTCACTGTTCATGGTGTCGATGCTGATTTGAGCACCGCTTGAAACAAAGTTTTCGTTGGACATCAAAGATTTGATGACGGGAATTACCCTGGCTTGTTCCTCTTCGATTTTGACTCTTAGGGCACCAGGCTTAGTTGATTCTCCGCCCAGGTCAACAATGTTTGCGCCTTGCGATACAAGTTCAAGGGCGTGAGCTAGAGCGTCATCCGCGCTTAGAAAGTCTCCGCCATCGGAGAAGGAATCTGGGGTGATGTTTACTACACCCATGATTAGTGGTCTTGAAAACGTCTTCACTTGGAAATCAGGGCCATAATCTCTTGGCGGTCAACGGCCTGACTGTATTTACCAAGAGCCTTCACGGTTACGGTATTTGCCTCTGGCTGTCTAGCGCCCCTGGAGGCAACGCAGTGATGTCTTGCTTCAATAACGACAAGAACGCCTTCGGCATCTAATCCCTGCTGAATTGCTTCAGCTATTTGAGCAGTTAGGTTCTCTTGAAGCTGTGGTCTGGCGGCAAGAACCTCAACCAATTTAGGAATGCGCCCAAGACCGACGACCCTGTCTTTGGGTAGGTAGGCAACGTGCGCCACTCCAGTAAAGGGAAGTAAATGGTGTTCGCAAATTGAAACCAGTTCGATGTCTTTGAGAATTACCACATCGTTTTGCTCTGCTGGAAAAGAGTCTTCGAGAACTTTGAGTGGATCAACTCCAACACCTTTGAAGAACTCTTGGTATGCACCGGCGAACTTTTCTGGCGTAGCCTTTAGCTCCGAGCGGTTGGGGTCTTCGCCAATTGCAGTGAGTAGCTCGGTCACCGCCTTTTTAATGCGATCTATATCAACCAATTACTTTTTCTTAACTACCCGTGTGGTTTTTTTGGCAGCGGTTTTTGTTTTCTTCTTGGAAGCGGCCTTCGCTGAGTCCTTTGCGTTTTTAGCATCAGCTTTTTTCTTTGCTGCAACCTTGGCTGTAGTGGAGCCTTTAGAAGGTATAGCGATTGGGCCCTTCTTGGATCCAGGCCTAGAGGCCTTAGAAAGCCAAGGCTTGCGCTTTGGGGATTTCTTGATGCCCTTGAAAATTCTTGCGATGTCATCTTGATTCAGCGTTTCTTTTTCCATCAACTCTTTAGCCATGACATCTAAAGCCTTGCGGTTAGCATTCAATGCCTCGTAGGCCTCATCGTGAGCGGTGTCTAGTATCTTGCGAATCTCTAGATCGATCTGGTGTGCTACTTCGTCTGAGTACTCACGCGCTTGTGCCATATCGCGACCGATGAATACTTCGCCACCGCCTCCATAGGAAACGGTTCCAACTGAAGACGAGAACCCAAACAGGGTAACCATCTGTCTAGCAATTTTTGTGGCCTTCTCGAAGTCATTCGATGCACCCGTGGTTGGGTCGTGGAAAACTATTTCCTCGGCAGCGCGGCCACCAAGGGCGTATGCAATCTGATCAAGTAACTGGTTTCTCGTTACCGAGTAACGATCTTCCGTTGGCAAGACCATGGTGTATCCAAGAGCGCGGCCTCTAGGCAAAATGGTAACTTTGGTCACGGGGTCCGAGTTGTTCATGGATGCGGCAACTAATGCATGCCCTGCTTCGTGGTACGCGGTGTTTAGTCTTTCTTCGTCTTTCATCAAGCGGGACTTCTTTTGTGGTCCGCCGATTACTCGATCAATTGCTTCGTCAATAATTTCAGCAGTTACGGTTTTTAGGTTCTCTCTTGCAGAAAGTAGCGCTGCTTCGTTTAGAACGTTTGCTAAATCAGCTCCGGTAAAGCCAGGTGTTCTGCGAGCAATTATGGCAAGGTCAACATCTTCGGCCATTGGCTTGTTCTTAGCGTGTACTCGAAGAATCTGTTCACGCCCTGCAAGATCTGGTGCTCCAACACCAATCTGGCGATCAAATCGTCCAGGTCGTAACAGTGCTGGATCTAGAACATCTGGACGGTTGGTAGCGGCTATCAAGATCACGTTGGTGTCCGAATCGAAACCGTCCATCTCAACAAGCAACTGGTTCAGAGTCTGCTCGCGCTCGTCGTTTCCGCCACCAATACCAGCACCACGCTGACGACCAACGGCATCAATTTCGTCAACAAAGATTATGGCCGGGGAAGCCTGCTTGGCTTGCTCAAAAAGATCACGAACTCTGGAGGCTCCAACACCTACGAACATTTCAACAAAGTCAGAACCAGAAATTGAGAAGAAGGGAACTCCAGCTTCACCGGCGACTGCCTTAGCAACCAATGTCTTACCGGTTCCTGGAGGACCATAGAGCAGAACTCCTCTTGGAATCTTGGCTCCGAGAGCTTTGAAGCGCTCGGGCTTTTTCAAAAAGTCTCGGATCTCTTCTAGCTCTTCGAGAGCCTCATCAATTCCTGCGACATCTTTAAAGGTGACTGTTGAAGATTCTTTGGTCACCATCTTTGCCTTCGATTTTCCAAACTGCATTACTTTTCCGCCGCCACCTTGCATTGAGGAAAGTAGGAACCAGAAAATCAAACCAATTAGGATAAATGGCAGTAGTGAACCCAGCAGTGCTAAGTACCAAGGGGTGTTTGGAACTTCATCGTTATAACCATCTGCGATTGTTGCATTAGTGATTACTTCAACAACTTGATCGCCTCTAGGGCCAACGAAGAAGAATTGCACCTGGGAACCAAACTCTTTGTCGGGGTTGATTAGTTCAACATCGACTCTCTGATCGCCGTCAAGGATTTTTACGGACTTGGCCTTGCCAGATTCGATTAGCTCAAGCCCATACTTGGTATCAACCTGCTGGAAGGTTTGATTGTTTATGAGGCTGGTTCCAACTACCAAAATTAGGATGGCTAGAAATATCCAGACAAACGGACCTGAGAGGATTTTTTTGAGATTCATAGACTCCTAGGTTATCCCAGGCAGACTGACAGATTCCTAGGAATAGACAGCCGGTGAGAGAACCGCTACCCCAGGCAGGGTGCGGTACCGCTCGTTCCAGTCCAGCCCGTAACCAACCACGAATTCATTAGGGATCTCAAAGCCAACCCAGCGCACATCTACTTCTACTTTGGCAGCCTCTGGTTTTCTTAGCAGGGTTACTACCTGCACAGAAGCTGCGCCGCGAGCTTC
This sequence comes from Rhodoluna sp., assembly GCF_044232805.1. Classification (GTDB taxonomy): domain Bacteria; phylum Actinomycetota; class Actinomycetes; order Actinomycetales; family Microbacteriaceae; genus Rhodoluna. The sequence goes on along the minus strand of NZ_JBIILG010000019.1, from coordinate 13,780 downwards.
CAAGTTGGAGACCAACCAAGAAAGGGTTAGGCCCGAATCAACGATGTCTTCAACAATTAGAACGTTCTTACCCAGTACGTCGGTGTCTAAATCTTTCAAGATTCGAACTACGCCAGAAGAAGTGGTTCCTGATCCATAGGAAGAAACCGCCATCCAATCCATCTGCACCCGAGTCTGCAGCGCTCTGGAGATATCAGCCATGAACATCACCGCACCCTTTAGGACCCCAACAAGTAAAAGATCTTTACCGGCGTAGTGGGTATCAATTTCTTTCGCTAGTTCCGCGACGCGAGTTTTTATTTGCTCTTCTGTAACAAGAACTTTTTCGATTTCAGAAGATACTGCTTCGAGATCCAATTACTTCTCCTGGGTGGCTTTTAGTGTGATGGTTTTGCCTTTACGCTCTACTCTAACGCCTGGAAGCGCCAGGGGCTTTTGACCATGCCAGTTCAAAACCAAATCGGCAACGGCTAAAACGTGAGTCCTGGATGAATCGACTCCAAAATAATCAATCGCTGATTTAATAACACGGTTGCGAATAGCCTCCGGTAATTTCAGTAGCTCCAGTTGAGCGAGGCTCAAGGAGCGTGAACCAGGCTTGGCAATTTTCTTGAAAGCCTTGGCGGCTACCTGGCTTAGGTATTGATCATCTTCTTGCAGCTGGCTGCTGGTTCGAATCAAGTTACTGAAAATCCCGTTGCCAAGTTGTTTCTCGAGAAAAGGAAGAACTACTTGTCGAATTCTTACTCTTAGAAACTCAAGGTCCTTATTTTGTGGATCTTGCCAAGGTGAAATCTTTTCATCTTTGCAAAACTGTTCAGTCGTTTTTCTGTCAATAGCAAGTAGTGGCCGAAGCAGTTTCGCGCTTCTAACGCTCATCCCCGAAAGTGATCTAGAGCCAGAGCCCCTGGTTAGCCCAAGCAAAACCGTCTCTGCTTGATCGTTAGCGGTGTGACCCAGAACAATAAAATCTGACTTGCTTTCAATGCGAATGCTTTCGAGTGCTGCATATCTTGCATCTCTGGCGGCAGCTTCTGGTCCACCCTTGGTTCCAACCTTTACCTTTTTACTCCAGGCTTCGGTAATGCCAATTTGGTGAAGCTTTTCTAATGTTTGCTCGGTAACTTTTGCGGATACTTTTTGAAGGCCATGGTCAATAGTTACGGTCGCAACTTGCAGTTGCAGTTTCTTTGATTCAAATAGTGTTGCTGAGGCTAGGGCCAAAGAGTCTGCGCCTCCGGACACGGCAATAAGCAGTTTTTGCCCTGGTTTGGTGTTTGCAGCTAGGACCTCGCGAACTGCGTGGCGGATTGCTCCCTGTGCTGGGCTGAGCCGCTTGCGTTGAGGCACAATAAATCCTTTGATTAGATAATCTTTATTAGGTAAGCCTATTGAGGAGAGCAATGTTTGAAGTCGTAATCGAGATCCCTCGGGGTTCTAGGAACAAGTACGAAGTAGACCATAAAACTGGTCGCGTGCACCTGGACCGCGTGCTCTACACCCCATTTGTTTACCCAGCCGACTACGGCTACTTCGACAAGACCCTGGGCGGCGATGGCGACCCGCTAGATGTTCTGGTGCTACTTGAGTTTCCGGTTTATCCAGGAGTAGTTATCAAGGCGCGTCCAGTTGGCGTTTTGCCCATGGAAGACGATGGCGGAATCGATGAGAAGGTTTTGTGTGTTCCTGCGGGCGATAAGCGCTGGGATCATATTCAAGACATCAAAGACGTTCCTGAACAAACCAAGAATGAGATCGAACACTTTTTTGCTCACTACAAAGATCTAGAGCCAGGCAAGTGGGTCAAGTTAGGTAAGTGGGCTGGCAAAGCTGAAGCGGAAAAAATCATCGCTGAAGCACAGGCAAACTACAAGAACTAAAACCTTTAGGCTGATGGCCTTGCTGCATACGGAACTAGTTCTCCGGTTCGACCACTCAAGTTTCTAATTCTTACTGGTGCGGACGGGTTCGGGGCTTCAATGAACAGGTCATTGCCCAGATACATTCCGATGTGATATTTATTCAAGACTGATCTATTCCAATAGTCTCGGCTTGTTGACCAGAATATTAAATCTCCAGCCTGAAGTTGACTCAGTGGAACTAATTGACGGCGATCTGCAGCTGTCATAAATTGGCGCGAAGCCGAATGCCAACCAATGCTTATTCCCGCTGCTGCGTAGGATTTCAAGGTCAAGCTGGAACAGTCCCAGGAGTTTGGTCCGGTGGCACCGAGTCGATATGGCTTACCCAGTTGAGCTTTAGCGAACGCAATTGCCTGCGCAACCTTTTCTGGATTGGGTGCTCCAACCGAGTAAAGCTCCGGAGCAGGCGGCAATCCGCTACCTTGTGCTTGTCTGCGCTCCCAGGCAAGACCTTCAGCTCGTTGTCTTTCTAGATCAGAGGCAGTGTTACGAAGGCTTGCCAGCTGCGAATAGAAAATGGCATTCTGACGCTGGTTTTCTTCAAGTTTTGCTGTAACCGCATCGGCGGCTGCTTGAGCCTCCGCAAATGCCGCTTCCGCGATTGCGGCAATGGCTGCAAGCTCAGCTTCTGCTGCGGCAAGTTCGTCAGTTATCGATTTTGCCAAGCGTTGTCTTTCCAGGGACTTTTGGTAAATCACTTCTGTCTGCTGGGCTAGCTTTTCCTGAGCGCCAAGTTGATATAAAAGGTCATCTGCAACGTCAGAATTCAAGAAAAGATTTAGAGAGGTTCCTCCCGCCCCACCGCGGAACATCTGCGATGCGATTTGGCCAAGCTGTTCGGTAGCTTGTTCAGCTTCGGCGAGCGCGTCTTCGGCCTGTAGCCGCAGGACCTCTACTTTCCTGGTAACCACCGCTACTTCTTCTTTAGCGACGTTGTAGATTTCAGATTTAATGCTGGCTTCGCGGTTTAGCGGCTCTAGTTGGTCTTCCAAATCCGCAATTAATTTCTCAATTCGGACGATCATATTTTGCTTGCTGGTGACGTTGGCCTTGGCTGCGGCAACCTCAGCAGCCGAAGGATAGTTTGGGTTTGCGAAAGCGGGACCGCTAAGTGCAGCTCCAAGAACTAGACCTAGGCTCGCGATTACGGCAATAAAAGATTTGCGTCTCGTAGACATATTTTTCAAGCTAACACGAAACCTTGAGGTATTACCTGAGGGATTGCTGTGGGTGTCGATTTTTAGCGGGTTCCAGGCCCATTGGGCTTGCTAAACGAGGGATCTGGGGACTAGTGTTTAGTGTTGGTGCTATGAAGTTCCAAGCTTTGTAGGCCCCATCGTTTAGTGGCCTAGGACGCTGCCCTTTCACGGCGGTAGCACGGGTTCGAATCCCGTTGGGGTCACAATCCTTTGGCTCGTAGCAACGAGGCCCTGTAGCGCAGTTGGTTAGCGCGTCGCCCTGTCACGGCGAAGGTCGCCGGTTCAAGTCCGGTCAGGGTCGCTTCTTTAGAAGCCCTCTTTTGAGGGCTTTTATTGAATGGGGGTGGCTTGACCACCCAAGGCTCTGTAGCTCAGTTGGTAGAGCGAACGACTGAAAATCGTTAGGTCACCGGATCGACGCCGGTCGGAGCCACCATGTGCGGGTAGCATCTACCCCATGCCCATGGTTTCGAAACAATTGCTCCCGCTAGTTTTTGCTGGCGGGGCATTGGGTACCTCCCTTCGCTACACAATCGAAATCCTGCTTGGCAATTTGCCTCAGGGGCAAATAATCCTCACCAGCATCGTCAATCTTTTGGGCGCTGCCCTGTTGGGTTATGTCAGTGTTCATAAATACTTTTCCGGGCCAGCGGAGCAGGCCTTTTGGGGGGTTGGCTTCTTAGGCGGCTTCACAACAATGAGCGGCCTGGCAGTAATCACTGCGGGTGCTGATCTTGGGTTATCAGCTGCTGGGTATGTTTATTGGATCCTTGTCTTTTTGCAACTAGTAATAGGTGTTGCCGCTTACCGTTTGGGTTTGATCGTTGCAGGCGGGAGAACCAAATGACGCTTGCGACAAGTTTTGTTTTGGTGGCCATAGCCGGAGGCTTTGGAGCGGTTGCTAGATATTGGCTAAGCACTTGGTCCGGCCAGCTCCCTTGGGGGATCCTGCTTGCTAACTCAATTGGGTCATTTATCGCTGGGTTGGCAGTTGCTGGATCAATTGAATCTGCCTGGATAATTATTGGTCTAGCAGGAGGGCTTTCAACCTTTTCTACTTTTGCAGCTCAAACCCACAACCTGATTACCAAGAAGCAATTGGCTTTAGCCTCACTGAATATTGTTTTGAATCTGTTGATTCCAGCTGTGAGCTTCTTCACAGCGACAATATTGCTCTAGACCAAACAGGGGGCCTGGATGCTAAACTTGGACCAGATTTCATCGATTCTGCGCCTTAATCGGCGTGGCCAAGACAAAAAGGGGGTCTCGCCATGGGGCGTGGCCGTCAAAAAGCAAAACACACCAAAGTAGCTCGCGAGCTGAAATACTTCAGCCCTTCTACTGACTACAGCGCGCTGGAAAAAGAACTCACTGCACCAGCAGGCTCGGCTGAGCCTGATTACGAAGACAAGTGGGCGGAGCTCTACGACGAAGAAGAGGGCGAAGAAGAGTCAACCAAAAACTCTTAAGACCCAATAAGCCCTGGAAGCAGCTGCCTCTAGGCAAACCAGACGGTCGAAATGATATTCGATCCGAAACTGAAAGAAGTACCAATTGAATAAGAAGAAAAATAGTTACTTCCTAGCCGCGCTCGCGCTGGCCCCAATAATTGCCCTAAGTGGCTGCGCAGCGTCAACAACTAATTCTGAAGATTCAATTACCATCTACTCCGGTCGAAGCGAAACATTGATTACCGAGCTACTTAGCACCTTTACCGAAGAGACCGGTATAGAGGTAAACGTTCGATACGGAGACTCAGCCGAATTAGCAGCCCAGATCCTTGAAGAGGGCTCGAATGTTCAAGCAGATGTCTTCTTCTCCCAAGACGCTGGAGCACTCGGTGCGCTCGCAAAAGAGGGTCTAACGAAATCTCTTCCGACCGACATCACTGACCTAGTGGATGCTTCTTATAAATCAAAAGACTCTCAATGGGTTGGAGTATCAGGTCGAGCACGAGTTCTTGTTGTAAACCCAGAAAAAGTAATCGAGCTTCCTACTTCTTATAAGGACCTTATGGATCCAATTTGGAAAGGTCGAATTGGAATTGCTCCAACCAATGCATCTTTCCAGGCTTTTATTTCCGCTGTGCGGGTAATAGATGGGGAACAAGCAGCACAAGATTTCTTGGCGGCTATGAAAGTAAATGCCGTCTTGTTTGAAAAAAATGGTTTGATCTTGCAGGCAGTTGAAGACGGAGTTGTTGACGCAGGTCTTATCAACCACTACTACTGGTTCGAATTAGAGAACGAAATTGGTGCCGGCAACATGAAATCTGAACTTGTTTGGTTTGAAGATCAAGATGCTGGAAACCTAATCAATGTTGCAGGAGCTGCTGTTCTTTCCGACAATCCAAGCGCCAACGTTTTTGTGAAGTGGCTACTTGGCGACACTGCCCAAAACTACTTTGTTGAAAGAACTAGAGAGTACTCACTAACCGGAGTTCCAGAAGTTGCTGGTTTGAAACCCTTCGGAGAGATTAAGGCGCCAAAAATTGACCTATCCGATCTTGATTCTCTGGCCGAAACACTTGAGCTAATTCGAAAGGCCGGACTGCTCTGATAGAAGCCATTAGGTCGAGAACACCGCTAGCAATTTTGCTAGTGGCAGTATCGGCCGTGCTTATCTCTCTAATCCCGCTGATTTACCTGCTGGTTCGAGTGGCAACTATTGGAATTAGCGAGATCGCAGAGTTGATTTTTCAGACAAGAACTCTTGAGCTAATTATCAATTCGCTAGCGCTAGCTATTGCTGTATCGGTTTCGGCGGTGGCCCTTGGTTCAATGCAGGCTTGGGTCGCAGTTCGCTCCAACCTGCCAGGCAGAAAAGTTTTCTCAGTTCTCGCAGCGCTACCTCTTGCCATACCTTCTTATGTTGCTGCCTACGCGTGGATCGCAGTGATCCCAGGCTTTAGCGGATTCTTTGCGGCCTGGTTGCTACTAACTGTTGGAACTGCTCCACTGGTTTATCTGGCGGTTTCTGCTGCCCTGGTTCGATTTGATGCTGGAACCGAAGAAGTCGCACAATCCCTAGGGGCAACAAAGCTTCAAGTGTTTAGAAAAGTCACCTGGCCAAACATTAGAACCGCTGCGGTATCTGGTGGACTGCTATCTGCCCTTTACGTGTTGAGTGATTTTGGTGCAGTAAGCATCGTGCGTTACGACACTTTTACCAGGGCAATCTATAACGCCTACCGAGCAAGTTTTGATCGAAACCAGGCCGCTGCGTTAGCGCTTGTTTTGGTTTTAGTAACTGTCTTGGTTCTTTACTTTGAGTCCAAGGCAAGGGGGCAAAAATTTGCCACTGGAAAAATCGCCGGCAGGTTAGGTTTAGTTGAACTTGGGCGTTGGAAAGCTCCGATGGTTCTAATTTTGCTTGGACTTGCAACAGTTAGTTTGCTAGTTCCTCTTGGCAGCTTGCTTAGTTGGAGCATCGAAGGCTTTGGTTCTGTTGATTGGGTAGTGGTTCTTGGTGCACTTGCAAACTCAGTCGGCTTAGCGGTTTCTGGAGGTGTGCTTACTACTTTCGCAGCCCTGGCAATTTCTGTCTTAACCATCAGGCATCGCAGAAAGTTCAGCGTTGTTTTGGAACGATCAGTTTGGCTCACGCACGCTACCCCTGGAATTGTTGTTGCATTGGCGCTAGTGTTTTTCTCCAACCAAGTAGTTCCATGGGTATACCAAACCACTTTGTTGGTTCTGATTGCTTACTTAGCTTTGTTCTTGCCAAATGCATTAGCAGCGGTTTCAACACCAATTCGTCAGTCCCCTAAGGCACTAGACGAGGTTTCTTCGTCGCTTGGTTTATCCACCATGCAGACACTTCGTAAAGTTGTGTTGCCAATTGCCGGTCCTGGCATTTTTGCTGCTACAACGCTTGTGATCTTGACGGTTCTGAAAGAGCTTCCCGCCACTTTGTTGCTTCGTCCAACAGGCATGGAAACACTTGCAACCAGGCTCTGGACAGAGACTTCGGTCGCTGCCTTTTCCGCTGCGGCACCTTATGCATTACTTTTGGTAGTGCTGGCTGGCTTTCCAGCTTGGCTTCTTAATCGAGCCATCAGAAAAGATCTTGAACCTGTGGAGATGGAGCGTTACCAGTGAGCTCAACTCTAAAGATTTCTAACCTAACTAAGGCATTCGGCCCACAACCAGTCCTTCAAAATCTTTCAATCGAGATTGCCCCTAAAGAATTTGTGTCTGTCTTGGGCTCCTCTGGATCCGGTAAGACCACCTTGCTTCGATTGATCGCAGGCTTTGATACACCGGATACCGGTGAGATTTCAATTGCAGGCAACAAAGTTGCCGCTGAAGGAATCTTCGTTGCGGCCCAAGCTCGCAAGGTCGGTTACGTTCCTCAAGACGCAGCGCTATTCCCACACTTAAACGTTTTTGAAAACATCGCATTCGGTCTCAAGGGTTTGTCTAAAGAAGCAAAAGCTTCAAGGGTTAGAACCTTGCTTGATTTGGTACAAATGAGTGCTTTTGAATTTTCAGATAGCTCATCGCTATCTGGTGGTCAAAAGCACCGCGTTGCACTCGCGCGGGCACTAGCTCCAGAGCCTGAACTCATTCTGTTAGACGAGCCTTTCTCAGCACTTGATGCAGAACTAAGAGGTCGCATTCGCGATGATGTTCGTGAGGTGCTGGATAAAACTGGTTCCACAACCATTTTGGTAACTCACGATCAAGAAGAAGCGCTTTCGATTGCTGATCGAGTTGCACTGCTTCGTGATGGAAATTTTGCTCAAATTGGAAACCCGAGGGAGATTTATTCTTCACCGGTCGATCTAGGGGTCGCAACATTTTTGGGGGATTCGGTGATTGTCGCTGGAGTAATCGAAGGTGGCAAAGTCGTTACTTCTCTAGGAAACCTGACTCCGCTTAATTCATCTGCTGAAGGTAGCCACGGAAAAGTTGCCATTCGCCCGGAAAACTTCTATTTGCAGCCAGATCTAAACGGCGACTCCACGGTAGTTGGAAGACAGTTTTTTGGTCACGATGCAGTTGTCGATGTTCAGACTCCAAAGCAACTAATTCGCGCCAGGTCTTCAGGACCATTCGCACCGGAAATTGGAATGAAAGTAACCGTCTGGGTTAGAGGAGCCGTTAACTTCTACCCGGAGGCTTGAGGTTTACGAATAGCTTCCACTTAGGCGAACTGCTCCGCCTTCAACTCCCTTGGCGGAAGTAACAAATCCTGACACGTCAGTTGATTTCTCTAAAACACCCAATAGCCAAGTCTTGACGCCAAGTTGATTGAGCCTTGCTGAAATTGCACTTGCCGCGGATGAGTCAACAACAGCCGCGAAACCTAAACCTAGATTCCAGGTTCCTTCGAGTGATTCAAGTTGGTAAGCGCCCCACTCGGCAAGCACTTTGAACACATCCTGTGGTGACCAACTGGCTCTGGAGATTTCAAGTGAGACACCAACTGGTAACACTCTCGAAAGATTTGCTGCGATTCCGCCGCCTGTGATATGGCTTAGGGCGTGAACAGAATCACCCAACTCCGACTCGAGTAGTTGGTTCAGAACTCCCGTGTAAAGCATTGTTGGCTCAAGTAAAACTTCTCCAAGGGATCTGGATCCAAACTCAGATACGGATTGGTTGTAATCCAATTTGCTATCTTCTACAATCTTGCGAACCAAAGAGTAGCCATTGGAATGCAATCCAGAAGAAGCAAGTCCCAAAACTACATCGCCGACTCTTACCTTCTCAGGACCAAGAACCTTGGCTGCTTCAACAGCGCCAACTGCAGCACCGGCAACGTCATACTCATTTTCACCAAGTAAACCTGGGTGTTCGGCGGTTTCTCCACCAAGCAGTGCAACATCGAGTTCCCCGCATGCCTTTGCGATGCCTGTCACAATTTCGGCAATCCGACTCGGGACTAGCTTGCCGCAAGCAATGTAGTCAGTCATAAACAATGACTTTGCGCCCATCACCACGATGTCGTCAACGACCATGCCAACCAGGTCTTGCCCAATGGTGTCGTGCTTGTCTATTGCCTGGGCGATAGCAACCTTGGTTCCAACACCGTCAGTTGAGGTCGCAAGGATTGGCTGCTGGTAGTTCTTCAAAAAAGAAACATCCATCGCCCCTGCAAAACCACCAAGGGATCCAAAGACGTTCTTGTTATGTGTTGCGCTAACAGCTTTTTTCATCAGTGAAACTGCCAGGTCGCCGGCTTCGGTATCGACACCACTGCCTGCATAAGGGTTAGTCATTAGAGACCTTTTTTAGTGATCCTTCTTGGTGAATGGTGGCAACACCTTTTTCGAGAAGGTTTTTTCCCAATCGATCAGCGGTTGGAAGTTCAATTGGATAGGTTCCGGTAAAGCAAGCGGTGCAAAGCTCGCTTTCTTTTTGGTTGGAGGCTTGAACCATTCCATCTTTAGATAAGTAACCGAGACTGTCAGCGCCAATGGACATCCGAACTTCATCGGGAGCAAGGCCAGTAGCGATAAGTTCTGCACGTGTTGCAAAATCAACGCCGTAGAAACATGGCCAAGTTATCGGAGGTGAGGAAATTCGAACGTGAATCTCTTTGGCTCCTGCTTCACGAAGCATCTGAACCAGTGCACGCTGGGTATTTCCTCTAACAATGGAATCGTCAACGACGATGATTCTTTTGCCTTTGATAACTTCCCTAAGTGGGTTTAGCTTCAGCCGAATTCCAAGTTGCCTAATGGTTTGGCTCGGTTCAATAAAAGTTCGCCCCACGTAAGCGTTTTTTACTAGTCCGTGACCATATGGAATTCCAGATTCTTGACTAAAGCCAATCGCCGCAGGTGTTCCAGATTCAGGAGTTGGAATAACTAGATCTGCTTCCACTGGATATTCTCTGGCCAGCGTTCTACCCATCTCAACTCTGGCGTCATAGACATTTCTGCCATTTATAGACGTGTCTGGTCTAGCAAGGTAGACATACTCAAAAACACAACCTGCTCTTTTTGGGGCGGCGAATTGCTTCGCTCTTAAACCGTTTTCGTCAATTGCGATCAGTTCACCAGGCTCAACTTCGCGAACAAACGAAGCACCTACGATATCTAGCGCTGCAGTTTCTGATGCAACAACCCAACCGCGCTCTAATCTTCCAAGAACCAAAGGTCTTACTCCCTGCGGGTCTCTGGCTGCATAGAGTGTCTGCTCATCCATGAACACCAGTGAGAATGCTCCCTTTACTTTGGGTAGTAATTCCATAGCTGTGTTCTCGAGTGAGTTGTCGGGATTACCTGCAAGCAAAGCGGTCAACACAGCGGTGTCGGTGGTGTTACCGCCGGTGATTTCATTATCGGATTGCTCAGGGTAATTTGCTCGCAAAATTTCTAGCAGCTCGGAGGTGTTGGTTAGGTTTCCGTTGTGCCCAAGTGCGACAGTTCCAGAGGCTGTTTTGCCAAGCGTGGGTTGCGCGTTTCGCCAAGATGAAGATCCAGTTGTTGAGTATCTGGTGTGACCAATTGCTACGTGACCCACCAGGGATTCAAGTGCTGATTCAGAAAAAACCTGGGAGACAAGTCCCATGTCTTTGTAGACCAGAAGCTTTTTTCCATTTGAAGTTGCGATACCCGCGGACTCTTGTCCGCGGTGCTGCAAAGCGTAAAGACCAAAATAGGTCAGCTTAGAAACTTCTTCGCCTGGAGCCCAAACCCCGAAAACTCCACACTGATCCTGCGGACCTTTTTCACCTGGAAGCAGATCGTGATTTAATCTGCCGTCGCCGCGAATCACTCGTTCACTTTCGTTGCCATAAGTTTCTTGCCACGAGATCTATAAATGGCATCGAGCACCAGGGCGAGAATGATTCCAGTTCCGCCACCTGCAATGCCACCAAAGACAATAAGTAGTCCAACGATTGCTGGTGAGCTAATACCCAGAACCAGAGCTACAAATATTCCGAGCACAAAACCGGTCAAAGCAAAATGTAAATACTTTGGAGCGCGCCGTATGTTTACCTCTGCATTTGAAACGATGGGGGTTTGGCTCACACTTTAAATATAGGGAACAAATCAGTTAGGTCTGACCTATTGCCAGAGGCGGTCAATTTTCCTTGCCCGATTAGTTCGTCAAAGCTCGAGGTTCCAAGGGCAAGGGCAAGCCATGCCTCTGGGCCAAGCTCAACAACATTAGATGGAGTGCCTCGGGTATGAGATGGTCCAGCCACGCACTGAATTGCTCCAAGGGGTGGGACCCGAACCTCAACTGCAGCGCCCGGGTGTCTGGTTCCAAGCTCTTCGAGCAAGAACCTCACCGCGGTTGCTAGTTCTTGACTGGTTGCCGATCCTGCCTGAAAGCTTTGGATAGCAGCTTGGCCATCCGAGGCGGAAATCTTTCTTCGAAGCACAGCTACAGCCTACAAACTCCCAAAAGTGACTTTGTTCAAGCTAACTAAACTAAGGAAGATGAAGATACTGATTTTGGGTCAGGGTGCTAGAGAGCACGCGATTGTGAAAGCCCTAATCAGAACCGGAACCAGCCCAAAAGATATTCTGGTCGCCCCTGGCAACAAAGGCATCGCTGAAGAAGTTGAGTGCGAGCCAAACATTGATATCACTGACCGCCTCGCTGTCGACAAACTAGCTCTTGAGCACGGAATTGAACTTGCCATCATCGGACCTGAAGCTCCCCTTGTTGCCGGTGTCTCTGACTCTTTGAGATCACAAGGCGTTGCTGTATTTGGTCCAAGCCAAGTTGCCGCCCAGCTTGAAGGAAGCAAATCTTTTGCAAAGCAAATCATGTCAGCTGCTGGAGTGCCTACCGGCATGGCAAGACAGTGCAAAACAATAGAAGAAGTTGAGCAAGCTATGGAGGATTTTGGTGCTCCCTACGTGATCAAAGCCGATGGCTTAGCTGCCGGTAAAGGTGTAATCGTTACCGAAGATTCAAAAGCTGCCTTAGGTCACGCTTCGGAGTATATGCACATGGGAATTTTGGTCGAAGAGTTTCTTGCTGGTCAAGAAGTTAGCTTGTTCTTTCTTTCCGATGGAAAATCCGTCATGCCGCTAACACCAGCCCAAGATTTCAAGAGAGCCTTTGATAACGATGAAGGTCCAAACACCGGAGGCATGGGCGCATACAGTCCCCTGCCGTGGCTATCTGACAACTTCATCCAAGAAGTTGAAGACGCTGTTGCACTGCCAACAATCAACGAGCTCACCAGATTAGGTGCACCATTCGTTGGACTTTTGTATTGCGGTTTGATCGTTACCGATAGAGGAATCAGAGTGATTGAATTCAACGCCAGATTTGGCGATCCAGAGACTCAGGTTGTGTTGCAAAGGCTGATCACTCCGCTAGAGGCTTTGCTATACAAGGCCGCAACCGGTCATCTTGAAAATGCATCAGATGCGCAGTTCACCCAGGATGTTGCAGTAACCGTTGTATTGGCTAGCGAGGGCTACCCCGCAAGCCAGGCACCGGTTCGCGAGGTAAAAGGCATCAAAAAAGCGCAGAGAGTATCAGGTGTTGAGGTTTGCTTCGGATCAGATGTTGGACGAGTGCTGTCGGTAGTTGCAACTGGAAAGAATTTCAAGAAAGCACGCAAGCGAGCCTATAAAGCCCTATCGAAGATAACTCTCGATGGTTCTCACTACCGCACCGATATCGCAGCTAAGGTAGCGCAGTAAATTGGCAGAGAGACTTCCTGGTTGGAAACATTTCTACAGCGGCAAGATAAGAGATCTATACGAATCAGAAGATCCTTCGCAATCTGATTTGGTCTTGATTGTCGCCTCTGATCGCATCAGTGCATTTGACAATATATTGTCTCCAGCAATTCCTGAAAAAGGTGAGAACCTAACTGCAATAACTAATTTTTGGTTTGAAAAACTGAATGTTCCAAATCATCTAGTGCAGAATGTTCCTGCTCCAATTGAAGTTGCGCATCGGGCAACGGTAGCTAAAAAGCTTGAAATGTATCCGGTTGAATGCGTGGTGCGCGGTTACATCGCGGGCTCTGGATACAAAGAATATCTAGCGACCGGAGAAATCTGTGGCATCAAGCTACCCTCAGGTCTCAAAGATGGCGATAAGTTAGCAGAGCCAATCTTCACTCCAGCTTTCAAAGCCGAGCTAGGAGAACACGATCAAAACATTGACTTTGCCAAGGTAGTTGAGCTTGTTGGTGAAGAGGTAGCCAATAAATTGCGTTCAACTTCAATTGAGATTTTCAAGCAGGCAAGCAAGATTGCCTTGCAGGCTGGTTTAGTCCTTGCAGATACCAAGTTCGAGTTTGGTAGAGACCCAAAGGGTCATGAGCTCGTTCTTGCCGATGAGGTTCTAACCCCTGACTCCAGTAGGTATTGGGATAAGGAAGCCTACGAGCAAGGCAACACTGTTGAAAGCTTTGATAAGCAGATTGTTCGAAACTGGCTGCTTCAGATTTGGGATCCCGAAGGCTCAAATCCGCCAACTGTTTTGAGTCCGGAGCTAGTTGAGAAGGTAAGTTCGCGCTATGCGGAGTTGCGTAAAAAGCTCACGGACGCGAACCAGTAAACTCAAGCTATTCCCGGATTGTTTTAGCCACCATAGGGGGCCACTAGTTGCCGAAAATTGTTGTTCAGGTGATGCCAAAGCAAGACCTACTAGATCCACAGGGTAAGGCCGTAGCCAAGGCCCTAGAGCGTTCCGGTCACAAGGCAATCAAGGCAGTTCGCATCGG
>NZ_JBIILG010000018.1:0-20208 GCF_044232805.1 Rhodoluna sp. | reverse complement strand
CTAAACATTCCAACCGGCATGCCTTTGCTGTACAAGCTGAATTCAAACTTCGAGCCCATGGTTAAAGGTGGAGAGTATCTAGACCCCGCAGCTGCAGCTGCCGGTCAGGCCGCTGTTGCTAATCAAGGAAAAAAGTAAAAAGTACTATTCGGTTTCGTGCCACTCGCCGGTAGTTAGGTAAGTGACCTTGCTCGAGATGTCTACGACGTGGTCGGCAAAACGTTCGAAGTAACGGCTCGCTAATGTCACGTCTACTGTAAACATTGCGTTTTCTTTCCAGTTGTCTGCCAAAACGACATCGAAGACACTGCGGTGCAGTTCGTCAACTCTCTCATCTTCGGCTTGAATAGCTCTAGCTAAGTCAACGTCGGCATTTTTCAAGACCTCAGTTAGCTTGTTGGCTAGTTGGATGTCTAGCGCACCCATCTCTTCGAATGTCTTTCGCAAAGAGTCTGGAACCGCGGAACCTGGATAGCGATACCTTGCGATAGAGGCAATGTGGCTTGCCAACGCACCCATGCGCTCAAGGCTCGCACTGATCCTAAGTGCCGAAACCAAAACTCTAAGGTCCCTGGCAACCGGAGACTGTAGTGCCAAAATTCGGATCACGAGTTCATCGAGGGCTAGCGCCTGTTCCTCATTGGAATCCGATAGAGCCAATGCTTCATCAGCTTGGGTGACGTCATTGGTCAAGAAAGCCTGAGTGGCTTTTTGAATGATTACGGCTACCGACTGAGAAATCTCAACCAGGCGCTCCTGAACCTCTTGGAGTTCGCTTTGAAATACCTGGCGCATGGTTAGTTCCCTTCTTGGCTTTACTTGATGAATATCCCACTCGTTGGTTAACGAGAGCCATATAAACACCAAACCCAATTCAAAATTACCGCTATTTCCTAGGTTTTTGGCACTTTGAGGGCTTTCGTGGGTCATATGGTTAACATTGTGAACAGTTTTGATGTCGTGGCAATCATTCTTGGTGGAGTCTTGGCTCTGGTGATTGGGTTAGTTATTGGCTGGTTCCTCGGAAGACAAAACAAGAGCGTTAGCGAATCTGAACCAGACTCATTCCCGGACCTAGTGGGCGACGTTTTAGAACTAATGGGTTCAGTGGGAATCGTTGTAGATGGATCGAGCAAAGTTGTTGGCACTAACAGCTGGGCCGAATCATTCGGTTTGGTTGCGCGTGGCTTCTTGGTTCATTCAGAACTAGTTGACTTAGTGAAGCGGGCCAGATCGGGATCGGAAATTGAATCGTTCGAGGGAATTTTGCGCGTTGGACTAGCACAGGAAAAAGTTTCGGTATCTGCCAAGTCCAAGTTGGTCGAAGGTGACTATGTGGTTCTCGTTCTAGAGGACAGAACCAGTGACATCAGGCTGGATAAGACCAGACGAGACTTTATTGAGAACATTTCCCATGAGCTAAAAACGCCAATTGGTGCCATCGCTCTGCTGTCAGAAGCAATCCAAGAAGCGGGAGATGACCGAGCTGCTGTATCAAAATTCGCAGCCAGTTTAAATAAAGAATCCAGCAGACTCACATTCTTGGTTCAGGACATCATCAAACTTTCCAGGCTTCAGTCTGAAGAGGTAATTGCTGACGCCGAGCTCATTGACCTCAATGAGGTGGTTGCTGATGCAATTGATCGCAACGAACAACTTGCGGCAAACCGAAAAATTCGATTGGTTTCTGAGCAGGCGCCGAAGCTGGAAGTTTTTGGCAATAAAGAAATGCTAATTACCGCAGTGAAGAATCTTGTTGAAAACGCCATCAGCTACTCAGAACCTGGAACCAGTGTTGGAATTGGTTGCAGCGCCAAGGAATCTATTGCTGAGATTACTGTCACTGACTCGGGTGCTGGGATTTCCCCAGAGAACCAGGAGCGAATCTTTGAGCGTTTCTATAGAGCCGATCCATCGAGATCTAGAGAAACCGGTGGTACTGGTCTTGGTCTTAGCATCGTGAAGCACGTCGCCAAGACTCACCGCGGGGAAATCAAGCTGTTCTCCCAGGTGGGTGTGGGATCTACCTTTACCCTTCGAGTTCCGCTGGCAACAGCCTCGGATCCGTCTACCGGAACCATCGACCTAGTTAGGGAAGGAAAGTAATGGCCAAAGTCTTGGTTGTTGAAGATGAGCAGTCCCTTCGGGAGGCACTGGTGTTTTTCCTCGAAAAAGAGGGCCACGATGTATCGGTCGCAGTAGATGGCGAAGAAGCAATAGAAGTCTTTGAGAAATCAGGCGCTGACATAATTTTGCTCGATCTCATGCTTCCAAAAATTGATGGCAACCAAGTTTGTAAACAGATCAGACAAAGTTCCAATGTTCCTATCATCATGCTCACAGCCAAAGACTCTGAAATTGACAAGATTGTTGGTCTGGAAATCGGAGCCGACGATTACATCACCAAGCCTTACTCAACCAGGGAGCTACTTGCAAGAATTAAAGCTGTCCTAAGAAGGCAAGTGGAGCCCCCGCTTACAATCGGGTCGGTATTGACTGCTGGTGAGCTTCGCTTGGATTCTGATCGTCACGTGGTTACCCTAAACGGAAATGCGCTAACTCTGCCACTCAAAGAGTTTGAACTCCTTGAGTTATTGATGGAGAACGTGAATCGCGTTTTGACCCGAGGTCAGATTATTGATCGCGTCTGGGGATCAAATTACTTTGGTGACACCAAGACCTTGGATGTTCACATCAAGAGACTGCGCTCAAAAGTTGAAGAAGATCCTGCTAGGCCAAAATACATCCAGACCGTTCGAGGCTTGGGTTACAAGCTCGAAGTTTAGTTCTCTTCGGATTCCTCTGGCTGCTGCTCCTCTAGCTGCTCAATTAGCATTTGGTACTCAGCTAGGGTTCCATCCAAAACTGGCACTTGGATAATTCCGCTGATACTCTCGCTCTCCAGCAAGAAAAATTTTGCAGTTTGACCTGGCACCTCAACAACCGGTAGCTCGAGCGCGGGATTACCGTTATAGCCAAAGTCAACCTTGGATCCAGCCGGTACATCAAAAAAGACATCTGTTCGCTCATCGGTTGCTGGGTCCACATACTGAAGTTTTACCTTCAAGTCTTTAGTTCCCGTGCTCACTAAGGAGCCAATCAAGAAGCCTCGACCACTATCACCCACCAGGTAGATAAAGTTGCGGGCCTTCACAGATTCAAGGTCAATTTGCTGGCCGTCGCTAGGAGAGTATGGGTCCAAAGAAGCCACGTTGCCGGTCAGGCTGCAGGCGCTCAAGCTCAGAGTCATGGCTGTGGCTGCCAAAGCGATTGTGATCCGACGAACTAGCAATGATCCTCCTAATTGGGCATTAGTTACTACTTTACGGCAGTAATAAAGGACCTAGCTGTGGTAAAATAGTGGTTTCTGAAGGGAATCCAACACATGAAGTTCGAGGTTGGCGAAACCGTCGTTTATCCACATCACGGCGCAGCAAAAATCGTAGAAGTTAAAAACCGAAACATCCGTGGCGCTACCCAAAAGTACCTTCAGCTGAAGGTTGCCCAGGGTGACCTAACAATCTGGGTCCCAGCCGCCAATGTTGAGATGGTGGGTGTTCGCGATGTAATCGACCGCAAGGGTGTTCAGCAGGTTTTCGATGTGTTGCGCGCTGAGTTCATTGAAGAGCCAACCAACTGGTCCAGAAGATACAAGGCCAACCTAGAAAAGCTAGCTTCCGGTGACGTAGTCAAGGTTTCAGAGGTTGTAAGAGATCTATGGAGAAGAGACCAGGACCGCGGACTCTCTGCTGGTGAAAAGCGCATGCTTGCTAAGGCCCGTCAGATTCTAGTTTCAGAGCTAGCTCTTGCTAAAAAGACCGACGAAGAAAAAGCCGGTGTCTTGCTAGACCAAGTTCTGGCTTCCTAGGAAAGCCCAGAACGATGACCCAACGCTCAGTAGCGGTGGTGCTACTAGCTGCAGGTAAGGGTGAGCGCCTAGGTGCTAAAGCCCCTAAAGCATTCGTTGAACTAGCCGGAAAATCACTTCTCGAACACAGCGTCTTCCGCGCGCTCGCAACCGAAAACCTCAAGCAGTTAATTATTGCTGTTCCAGAATCTCACCTAACCCAGACTCTTGAATTTGAAAAACAGCTTTCTAACCAAGGTGTAGATATTCGAGTTGTTGTCGGCGGGGCCACCAGGCAGCAATCTGTTTCTGAGTCTTTGGCGGTTCTTGGAGGCGGAATAGACATTGTCTTGGTTCACGACTCTGCCAGATCACTAGCTTCTACTGATTTGTTTAATCGAGTAGCGCAATCGGTTTTTGAAAACCAGATTGGCGTGATTCCAGCACTGCACGTTGCGGACACTATAAAAAGGTACAAAGGCGACGTTATTCAAGAAACAATCGAACGATCAGATCTGGTTCGTGCCCAGACACCACAGGGATTCCCAGCCAGTGTTTTGGTTGCAGCGCACGTTGGTGCAACGCAAGAATTTACTGATGATGCCGCACTTATTCAATCAATTGGCGGCACCGTCATGATGATCCCAGGCGAAGAGCAAGCCATGAAGATCACCACAGCCGAGGATTTCGAGCGAGCACAAACTTACCTTCTAGCTCACGCCAGAACCGGCATTGGTTCGGATGCCCATCGCTACAGCGAAGACAAGACCAAGACTCTCTATCTTGGAGGTTTGGAGTGGCCAGGGGAGCTAGCCCTTGAAGGTCACAGCGATGGCGATGTCATTTCTCATGCGATTGTTGACTCACTTTTGTCGGCTGCAAACCTTGGCGACATAGGGTCAAATTTTGGAGTAGACCGTCCTGAATATTCAGGCGCTTCAGGTGAAGTTTTCCTGAAGGCGACACTTGAGTTATTGAAAGATCAAGATTTTGAGCCAGTGAATGTTTCCGTGCAGCTAATTGGAAATCGACCGAAGCTTGCACCAAGAAGATTGGAAGTTGAAACTCATCTTGGGGCCATTATTGGCGCGCCGGTGAGCGTTTCGGCTACCACCACCGATGGCATGGGATTTTTAGGAAGCGACGAGGGATTGGCGGCTGTGGCCACCAGTTTGGTGCGAAAGGTAGGCTTGGGCTCGTGAACCTGAAGCTCTTTGATTCCAAAACCCAGTCTCTAAAGGACTTCGTGCCTTTAGAAAAGGGCAAGGTAGGAATCTACCTATGCGGACCAACGGTCCAGTCGATGCCTCATCTAGGTCACTTGCGTTCAGCCCTTGTTTACGATCAGCTAGTTCGCTGGTTCCAAACTCTTGGCAACGATGTCACGCTCATTCGAAATGTGACAGATATTGATGACAAGGTTTTGGATAACGCCAAGGCTGAAAAAAGATCCTGGTGGGGTCTAGCTTTTGAATGCGAACAGGCCTTCGCTAGCGCCTATCGCAAAATCAACATCGGAACCCCGAGCTATGAACCAAGAGCAACGGGCAACATCATGGAAATGATTGAGCTAATTCAGTTGCTAATTTCCAAGGGTCACGCTTACCAGGTCGAGAACTCAGCTGATGTTTTCTTTAGCGCCAGTAGCTGGAAAAGCTATGGCGAGCTTACGAATCAAGCCAAAGATGACCTAATTGCAGACGCTGAAGCCGATTCGAGAGGCAAGAAAGACCCTAGGGATTTTGCTCTTTGGAAAGCCCATAAAGACACTGAGCCACTGGATGCTTCCTGGGATTCACCGTTTGGAAGAGGCAGACCCGGCTGGCACATCGAATGCTCCGCAATGAGCGTGAAATACCTAGGCACTCAATTTGATATTCACGGCGGCGGTTTGGACCTTCGTTTTCCTCACCACGAAAATGAGCTTGCTCAATCCCGCGCTGCAGGACACGAGTTCGCGAACTACTGGCTCCACAATGGCCTCGTAAACGTCGCTGGCGCAAAAATGAGTAAGTCTGCCGGTAATTCGATTTTGGTAAGCGATGTACTAACTGACTCCAACGCTTTAGCGCTTCGTTACTACCTGGGTTCGGCCCACTACCGATCTGTTTTGGATTACAACGAAGGTGTGATTCAAGAAGCAGAAGCTGCCATTGAACGAATCGCTTCTTTCTTGCAACGTGCCGGACGCAAACTAGCTGAGAGCAAAACCCTTGAGGGCTCCACTTTGGCAGCTAGCTCGCTACCCAAGAAGTTTATTGATGCCATGAATGACGATCTCAATATGCCATCAGCCCTTGCAGTGCTGCACGAAACTGTGAGAGCCGGCAACTCTGCTTTGGATTCCGACAGCATGCAAGAGGCAGCTGAGGCATACTTTGCAGTACTGGGTATAGTGAACGTACTGAACATCAACCCGCTAGATGCGATTTGGCAATCGACGGAATCAGCGAATGAGGCTCTTTCGGCCCTGGACAAATTGGTTCAGTTGATGATTGAGCAAAGAAAACTAGCAAGAGACAGTAAAGACTTTGAAGCTTCTGATCGCATTCGCGATCAGCTCAAGATCGCTGGCATCATCCTCGAGGATGAAGCTGGCTCAACCAATTGGAGCCTAGGTGCCTAGCAAAGCTGCAAGACCAGGATCGGCTAAAGGCAAAAAGGGACCAAGTGTTGGTACTGGCGGCCATGGCCGCAAAAGACTCGAAGGAAAAGGCCCTACCCCTAAGGCCGAAGACCGCAAAGGCCACAAAGCCTTCCGCGCGAAAAAATCTGCCGATAAGAAAAAAGCCGCGGGAGTTCGAGTAGGTCGTAAAGGCGAGTTTGTAGCATCTGGGCCAAAAACTGCAGGTGTTGCAGGAGCTGCTGCCCGCAAGGGAAAGCGCATCACAAAGGCAACCGAGAGCTTCGAGGTTCTATCCGGTCGAAACTCAGTGCTGGAAGCCCTGCGAGCCAAAGTGCCCGCAACGACTTTGTATCTTGCCTCTCGAATTGAAATGGATGACAGGGTCAAAGAAGCTATCACCTTGGCTAATTTGCGAAAGATCCCAATCAGCGAAGTTACCCGTCCAGAAATTGATCGGCTAACCGGTTTTGATTCTGTGCACCAGGGAGTTGCACTACAAGTTCCGCCATACAACTACGCGCACCCAATGGAGCTGCTGGATAAAGTTCTATCGCGCGGTGCAACACCGCTGTTTGTTGCTCTTGATGGAATCACAGATCCAAGAAACCTCGGTGCGATCATTCGCTCTGTGGCAGCGTTTGGTGGCCATGGCGTTATCTTGCCGCAGCGCAGATCAACTGGAGTAACCGCATCTGCTTGGAAGACTTCAGCCGGTGCGGCGGCAAGAGTACCGGTTGCTCTAGCAGCGAATCTGAACGCGACGCTCAAGGAATTCAAGAAAAGAAAAGTATTTGTAGTTGGGTTAGATGGCGGGGGAGATATGTCGCTACCGAAATTCAACTTATCTAATGAACCATTGGTTCTAGTGGTTGGTTCAGAAGGAAAAGGCTTATCTCGATTGGTTCAGGAAAATTGTGATGCGGTTTTGTCTATCCCAATTGCAAAAGAAACCGAGTCTTTGAATGCCGGCATTGCAGCGTCGGTTGCTCTGTACGAAATTTCTAAATCGAGACCAAAACTTTAGCTCTCTTCCCGTTTTCCGAGATTGACGGCACTAGACGTTTTAGCAAGTGCTTTGGTCATGCCCACTAGTTAAGGCGCTCACCAGTATCGAGGTCGAAGATGTGCATGATTCCACCTTCTGGGTTGAGAAATACGGTCTCGCCCTTGTGCGGGTGGTCGCGTCCATCAACTCGAGCTACCAGCTCGATTTCTGCGCCATCGAGCTTGGCTCGACCGTAAAGGTACCCATCGGATCCAAGTTCCTCGACCACGTCAATCTCTACTGAGATTCCCTTGGAGTTTGAAACATCGATGTTTTCTGGTCGGATACCAAGAGTTACCTTCTTGGCCTTGGTCTTGGAAAGAATGTTGCTTGGAATCGAAACCACTGTGTTTCCAAACTTCACGCCTCCATCAACAACCTCGGCCTCAAGCAGGTTCATGGCTGGTGAGCCAATGAATCCAGCAACAAACACGTTCTTTGGAGCCTCGTAAAGCTCACGTGGGGTGGCAACTTGCTGCAGAACTCCATCTTTCAAAACCGCTACGCGGTCTCCCATGGTCATGGCTTCAACCTGGTCGTGGGTTACGTAAACAGTCGTGACTCCCAAGCGGCGCTGAAGCGATGCAATCTGAGTTCTGGTCTGAACACGAAGCTTGGCGTCCAAGTTAGATAGCGGCTCGTCCATCAGGAACACCTGAGGCTGACGAACAATTGCTCGTCCCATCGCTACTCGCTGGCGCTGACCACCGGAGAGAGCCTTCGGCTTTCTGTTTAGGTATGGTTCAAGATCCAATAACTTTGCTGCGTCAAGAACTCGTGCGGCTCTTTCTTCCTTAGCAACGCCCGCAATTTTGAGCGCAAAGCCCATATTTTCTGCCACAGTCATGTGTGGGTAGAGAGCATAGTTTTGGAAAACCATTGCTATGTCACGATCTTTTGGTGGAATGCTCGTTACATCTCGATCGCCGATGTAAACCTTGCCGCCGTTTACTTCTTCCAGACCTGCAAGCATTCGCAGAGTAGTTGACTTTCCGCAACCAGAAGGTCCAACTAGAACTAAGAACTCGCCATCGGCGATTTCTAGGTCTATTGAGTCAACTGCAGGGGTTGTTCCACCTGGATAGGTTCTGGTGGCCTTTTCGAATTTAACTGTTGCCATTGTGTTACTCCTTCACCGGCAGGTACGTGCCGGACGATCCTTTGTGAATTCACCATCGGAAGCCTCCTTTGGATAACTCAAGTATCCCACCAGAATCCAAGGCAGCCACAATTAGCTGAGCTCAGAATCGTCCTGTAAACTACCACAATGACCTCAAATGCCCCCAGACCTACCAGATCAGAACAACGGGAAGCTGCTCGCGCCAAGGCTAAAGCCATGCGGGAACAACAAAAGAAGGGCGATAAGCGAAACCGCGTCCTCATCCAGATAGGTATCGTTACCTCTGTTTTGGTCGCCTCCGGTGCCATTGCATTCACGGTGTTCTCAGCCAGCACCCAGTCACAGGCCGTTCCGGTCAACGCAAGCTTTAATGACGGCGTAAAAGTCGGAAGTGGCTTGCAGGTTTATACCCCAGAATTCACTCCACCAATGAACCAGCCCGACCCAGTGGAGATTATTATCTACATCGATTACCAATGTCCAATTTGTGCAATCTTTGAACTTCCTAACTCGGAACAGCTAGAAAACTGGGTTTCCACTGGCGCTGCAACATTGGAGCTCCACCCGCTATCTTTCCTAGATGGCCGTGGCTCACCAAACGCCTTTTCTTCCAGAGCAGCTAACGCTTCTTTGTGTGTAGCTGATTACTCACCAGATAATTTCTTCTCATACAACACCAGGCTGTTCCAATCCCAACCGGCTGAAGGTGCAAGTGGACCAGAAAATTCCGAATTGATAGCCTTTGCGCAAGAAGTTGGTGTTACTAACACCGAAGAAGTCAGTAACTGCATCAACACCAAAATGTTTGGATCGTTTATAAAGGATGCAACCGAACGGGCCCTTTCTGAGCCAATTCCTGGAACCGACCAGAGCGTGACTGGTACCCCGGCAATTTTTGTTAATGGTCAGCAATACACCTGGACGACTGGTGATGAATTAGCAAGTCCTGCTCGCTTTGCACAGTTCATTCAGTTGATAACGGCTGAAGCGACCGAATAACCTCTCCAGCTCAGATTTGGCAGTAGCTGGTAGTAGCCTTTCTCCAATTTTGTCTTGATTTTCGCATTACTTGCTCTGAACTGATATGCTGTCTGAGGAAGTACGGGGGTGCCCGCCTTCTACGTAGCTTTCGAGCTGCAGGCCGACCTGGCGCAATTGGTAGCGCACCGCACTTGTAATGCGGGGGTTAGGGGTTCAAGTCCCCTGGTCGGCCCCAGAACTACCTCTGACTATATAGCCATCAATAAAAGCGTGATTAGTGGAGCAACAATCAATGCCGGCAACATGTTGCCAACAGCAACTTGACGCAGTTGCAGCAATCTAAGGCCGACTCCAAGAAGTAAAACCCCGCCAGTTGCCGTTAGCGCTGAGATTATTGGTGCTGAAACCACCGCACCCACCGAGAAGGCCAGCACTGTTATCAAGCCTTGCCAGAGCCCAACCGGTATTGCCGATAAAGCAACACCCCAACCCAAGCTTGCGGCGAAGGCTAGCGAGGCAAAGGCGTCAAGGATTGATTTAGTTGCTAGCTGTTCAATTCCCTGACCCAGTCCGTCACTCAAGGCTCCAAGAATGGCTAGTGGGCCGATAGTAAAGACCAATGAAGCGTTCACAAAGCCCGTGATGAATTTCTCCTTTGAGTCCTTAGTTCCTTTACCAGCAAATCTCTTTTGCAATGATGTGCCCAGTTGCTCAAGCCGCTGCTCAATTTTGAGAGCTGACCCGATGATCCCGCCGATAAGGATCGCACCGATAACTACCAACAACGGGATACCTGGACCCACAGCCGATATGAACTCCGCATCAAGAAGTGAGATTACATTCAGTCCACCAAGGACCAAGACCACAAGACCCAGGCCATCCGTCACCACTCGTGAAGTCTTCTCACTCAGGCGATTACCAACTAAGACACCAATGACTGTGCCAACAATTATTGCCACAACGTTTATAAGTGTTCCAAGACCAATGATCATTTAGTTTGATTCTTCAAACGTGATGCTCACTGAGTTGATGCAATAGCGATCTCCGGTTGGAGTCTGGGGGGCATCTTCAAAGACATGACCTAGGTGCGAGCCGCAGGCTCGGCATCTAACTTCAGTTCGCACTGTTCCAAAACTTCTATCTTCTAAAAGCTCGACAGCGTCATCTGCTTTTGGTTCATAGAAACTTGGCCAGCCGCAATGCGACTCAAACTTGGTAGTGCTTCGGAAAAGCTCTGCCTGGCATCCGCGACAGCGGAAGATTCCGGTGCGGTGCTCGTTTAGCAACTCTCCGGTGAAAGCACGTTCGGTGCCTGCCTCGCGAAGCACCTGGTACTCAAACTCGCTTAGTTCCTCGCGCCACTGCTGGTCTGACTTCCTTATTGGGTAGTCCATATCCAGTTTCCTTTCCTAGGCCCCAAGTGCCAATATAGAAGCTCATCGCCCATTCTCATAAAGGCAACCATGCAAGACAAAGTGCAGGAAAAGGCCGATACCAACCTTGGTATCGGGGGAAAGCACCTTGCCCCAAAAAATGCCATGGATTACATTCGGTCATTTATGACCCTGACAGCCATTTCCGGGCTGCTGGCATTCGGGGGACTAATGGGTCTTCGGATCGCAGATTTGAGCGTAATGATGCCAGATTTGCCTTTTGTCCCTCAGGTTCAGGTGTCTGTTATCGACGGAACTGATACCGACATTGCGGCGGTAGTTGGGGAAGAACTGACCCAGGAAGGCTGGAACATTGTTTCCACCGCCAGCTTGGCTGATACCGACCCAGGCTCTCCAACATCAGCAAACACCTTGGTTTTTATCACCGATGAGGGCTTTCGCGATGAGGCAGAAGGGTTGGTAGCCAGGTTCCCAGGATCAATTATTGCTGTCTCTGACCAGTTCCCGGACCCCATAACGGTTGTAGTAGGTCTGGACTACCTCGACTAGTTGAGCCGATTTCGGTCCAAAAAATTACTTGACTTTATTGGCCCAATCAAGGCTAGAGTAGTAAACGGTCGTAGAAAAAGCCCTAGCTTCATAAGCTTTCGGTTTAGTAATGCATTCCTGGATCCCCCGGTTTGGAAGCGACTCGGTTAGATCTATTGGTCGAAGCCGCATTCAAACTAGGCAACAGGAGATACAAATGGCACAAGGAACCGTAAAGTGGTTCAACGCTGAGAAGGGCTTCGGCTTTATTACTCAGGACGGTGGAGCGGACGTATTCGTTCACTTCTCAGCTATCCAGGGTGATGGCTACAAGGAGCTCAAGGAGAACCAGCGCGTTGAGTTCGAAGTAAAGAACGGCGACAAAGGCCCTCAGGCCGACGCCGTGAACCTAATCTAGGACCACCTAGACTTCAAGGGAAAGCCGCTGCCTTTAGGGGTAGCGGCTTTTCTCATGCCCTGCCCACTTGCACTCTCAGCATTAGAGTGCCAAAATTGAGTTAGCACTCAAACAAATAGAGTGCTAATCCTTATACCAACTTCGGGAGAAACCCAAAAATGGCAAAAATTATCACTTTCAATGAAGAAGCCCGCCGTGGCTTAGAGCGCGGACTAAACATCCTCGCAGACACCGTGAAGGTCACCCTTGGCCCACGTGGACGTAACGTCGTTCTTGAGAAAAAGTGGGGAGCACCCACCATTACCAATGACGGTGTTTCAATTGCTAAGGAGATCGAACTAGAAGACCCACTCGAAAGAATTGGTGCGGAGCTAGTTAAAGAAGTTGCTAAGAAGACAGATGACGTAGCCGGAGACGGAACTACCACTGCAACTGTTTTGGCTCAGGCACTAGTTCGCGAAGGACTTCGCAACGTAGCAGCTGGAGCAGATCCAATTACGCTAAAGCGCGGAATTGAAAAAGCTGTTGAGGCAGTTATCAAGGAGCTTGTGGCAAACGCTAAGCCAGTTGAGACCAAAGAGCAGATTGCTGCAACCGCATCTATTTCCGCAGGCGACCCTGTAATCGGTGAGCTAATCGCTGAAGCAATTGACAAGGTTGGCCGCGAGGGTGTTGTAACTGTTGAAGAGTCAAACACTTTTGGAATCGAATTACAGCTAACTGAAGGTATGAGATTCGACAAGGGTTACGTTTCCGCATACATGGTTACTGATCCAGAGCGTCAGGAAGCAGTTCTAGAGGATGCTTACGTGCTAATCGTGAACTCCAAGATCTCAAACATCAAGGATGTTCTTCCTGTTGTTGACAAGGTAATCCAGGCTGGAAAGCCGCTTCTTGTTATCGCAGAAGACATCGAAGGCGAAGCACTAGCTACCCTGATCGTGAACAAGATTCGTGGAATCTTCAAGTCTGTTGCCGTCAAGGCTCCTGGCTTTGGTGATCGTCGCAAGGCTATGTTGCAAGACATCGCAATCTTGACCGGTGGCCAGGTTATCTCTGAAGAGGTAGGCCTAAAGCTAGAAAACACCGACCTAACTATGCTTGGACGCGCTCGCAAGATCGTTGTCACCAAGGACGAGACCACAATCGTTGAAGGTGCTGGAGACAAAGACCAGATCGCTGGCCGAGTCGAGCAGATCCGTCGCGAAATCGAAGCCACTGACTCTGACTACGACCGCGAGAAGCTGCAGGAGCGCCTAGCCAAGCTTTCCGGTGGAGTTGCAGTTATCAAAGCTGGAGCCGCAACCGAGGTTGAGCTAAAAGAGCGCAAGCACCGCATCGAAGATGCAGTTCGTAACGCCAAGGCTGCTGTTGAAGAAGGAATTGTTGCTGGTGGTGGCGTTGCGCTACTGCAGGCTGGCAAGACTGCATTCGAGAAGCTAAAGCTCAAAGGTGATGAGGCAACCGGAGCGAACATCGTTCGTGTTGCAATCTCCGCTCCTTTGAAGCAGATTGCGATTAACGCAGGACTTGAGCCAGGCGTTGTTGCTGACAAGGTTGAAAACCTACCTTCTGGGCACGGCCTAAACGCCGCAACCGGAGAGTATGTTGACATGCTTGCCGCTGGCATCAATGACCCAGTTAAGGTAACTCGTTCAGCATTGCAAAATGCTGCATCGATTGCGGGTCTATTCCTAACTACCGAAGCGGTAGTTGCGGAGAAGCCAGAGCCTGCTGCTCCAATGCCACAAGGTGGCGGCGAAGGCATGGGCTTCTAACCCAAAAACAACCTTTGGTTGGCGTACTCAATCTCGCGGTATTGATTAGCTGCGAAAGAAAGAGCCACACCAATCTCAGAGAGCTGAGTATCAACTGCGCCTGCAGTGGTTCGCCAGCGATTAGCTAAAGCTTGAAATGATTCGGCTGCGGCTCCTCGCCACGAACCCTGCAGGCTTTGCAGTTGGTTGTGTAGAGAAGCAACCTCCGCCTGGACCCTGGAAATCGTTGCATTGATCTGACCGGTGGCTGCGAGCACCTGCTCGCTATCTACTTGGAATTGCGCCATTTTGACCCTTTCTTAGGGCCCTAGATTAGGCAGAAATAGGCTCTGATAAGGCTCGGCAATACAAGTTGTGTAAAAGTGACTAGACCCAGTTGTGTCTGGCGGGTAGCTTCACCCGGAAGGTAGCCCCACCCTGTGGGGTATCTCGAACCTCAATGCGGCCTTTGTGTAAAAGCACGATCTCTTTCACGATGGCAAGACCAAGACCAGTTCCACCGGTTTCTCTGTTTCTAGAATTATCAGCTCGGTAGAAGCGCTCAAAGACTTTGTCTCGCAGTTGCTTTGGAATACCGTCACCGTGATCAATGACCTCTATGGTGATTTCGTCCTCGGTCTTTTGACCGATGGCAATTTCGATAGAAGAGTTATTTGCGCTAAAGCGCTTGGCGTTTTCTATGAGGTTTACAAGCACCTGTCGGATTTGGCTCTCGTTTATCTCCGCAAAGATTTTTTCATCCTTTGGTAACTTAGCTCCGCTTAGAGTCAACACCGAGAAACTCAGCTTCTTGTCTGCCGATGACCCACTCTTGATTACTGATTGAATCAGCTCAATCATGTCTACCTTCTTGGCATCAAGCTGTTGGTTCTCATCTAATCGGGCCAAGGTCAATAATGATTCCACTAGCGAAGACATTCGAATTGCCTCAGACTCGATTCGAAGCATCGCTTCTTGGACCTCTGATTCTTTTTTCAGCGCACCCTTTCGGTATAGCTCGGCATAACCACGAACTGAAACCAGGGGAGTGCGAAGCTCGTGGGAAGCATCCGCAACGAAGCGTCGCATCTGGCCCAAAGTCTTGTTTCTAGAAGAAACCGAATCCTCGAGAGAGTCGAGCATTGTGTTCAGGCTTCTATTCAGTCGTGCGATCTCAGTTTTACCCGGACGCTCAATCAGCCTTTGAGAAAGATCTCCAGAGGCGACGAGCTGGGCGGTTCGCTCAACTTCTCGCAGAGGTCTTAGGGCCTGGGCGATTGTGAGCCAGATACTCAGACCGCTAAGTCCCAGCAGCAAGAAACCAAAACCCCCGCCGATAGCCCGGTATTGGCGAAGCAGTTCAAGGTTGGTGCTGTTCGGCAGGGCTACAACAACCGAGCCTTCAAAGTCCCTGAATGGCTGGGCTACCACGCGCCAGCTGTCGTGCTCGTCAATGGTCACTTCCCCCAAAGTGCCATTCTCGTCTAAATCAAAAGGCACTCCAGCCGTTCGGAACACGGCATCCAAATCCAGCGCCTCAAGATCGGGAAGCTCTATGTCAGAAGCGTCTGTGGCCATGATGCGATAAATCGTCTCGCCTCGAGCGTCAAGCACGGAAATCAAATAATCACTTGGCAATCTCGGCAAGGTGAGTCTTTTGGCATTTAGCCGAGACTCAATCTCGGCAGGGTTTTGTTGCGACAGAATCGATGCTGTCGCCGACAAGAGGTTGTCGGTGTTTTGCTGGAGGTAGGCTCGCAAAACCGAGACAGTTCCAAAACTTGAAACTAGAAGTAGCAGTCCAATGATTGCAACAGATAGTCCGGTTAGCTTACTTCGAAGAGAAACCTTTTCCCAGGCAATTGCTAACCGTGATGGCATTAGTCATATTTCTTATAGATGTAACCAACGCCGCGCTTTGTTTGAATCAGCGACCTTGAGCTAATTGGATCAATTTTCTTTCGAAGGTAGGAAACATAAGATTCAACAATTCCCATGTCACCATTGAAGTCATATTCCCAAACGTGATCAAGAATTTGCGCTTTGGTTAAAACGCGATCCGCGTTCATAACCAGGAAGCGAAGCAACTTGTATTCGGTTGGAGAAAGATCAACTAGTGTTCCCTCAACACTGACCTCGTGAGCATCTTGGTTTATGACAACGGGACCGGCGTCGATAACTGCAGGTTCTGCGTCGGAAGATTTGGTTCGCCGAAGAATTGCTTGAATTCTTGCAACTACTTCGTCGAGGCTAAATGGCTTGGTGAGGTAGTCATCGCCGCCAACGGTTAATCCGGTGATCTTGTCTTCAACTTCATCGCGTGCGGTTAGAAAAAGAATGGGTGCTTGAATTCCGGCTGAGCGCAGCTTTTTAGTAACACTGAAGCCGTTCATATCCGGAAGCATTACATCCAGCAAGATGATGTCTGGCTCTGACGCGGTAACTGCCGCTACAGCGGCGGTGCCATTGGCAGCGGTTTGGATATCGAAGCCGGCAAATCGCAGGCTGGTGGCAAGCAAGTCTCTGATGTTTGGTTCGTCGTCGACTATTAGCACTCGGGTTTTCGTCATGGCTCAAGTGTCTCAGTTTTGTCTGAAAGAAACCTGAGAGTTAGTTGAGTGCCTCAGATGCTTGAAACATCAAGGATTTTGTAGCTATAGCCCTGCTCCGCAAGGAAGCGCTGGCGGTTTTGGGCGAAATCCTGGTCCACGGTGTCCCTGGCAATAAGGGTGTAAAACGAAGCGGTACGACCATCAGCCTTCGGGCGCAGCAGCCTACCCAGTCGCTGAGCTTCCTCTTGTCTGGAACCATAGGATCCTGAGATTTGGATGGCTACCGATGCTTCCGGTAGGTCAACGGAGAAATTGGCAACTTTAGAAACCACCAGAGTGGGCTCTGTTCCATCGCGGAATGCTTGAAACAAACGCTCTCTTTCATTGACCGGTGTTTCACCGGTGATTTTTGGAACACCCAGCAAGGTTGCTACCTCATCGATCTGATCCAAGTACTGACCAATAACTAAAGTTGGCTCACCACGGTGTATTTCCAAAAGTTTCTGGATGACAGGAATCTTCACTTCGGAAGTTGCTGCCAATCGGTAGCGCTCGTCTTGTTCTGCAATTGCGTAGTTCAATCTTTCATCTTCTGGAAGATCAACTCTGATCTCAAAACATTCTGCGGGGGCAATGTATCCTTCGGATTCAATTTTTTTCCATGGCGCATCAAAGCGCTTGGGTCCGATCAAAGAAAAGACGTCTCCTTCTTTTCCATCTTCTCGAACTAGTGTTGCCGTAAGCCCCAATCTTCTCCTTGCTTGAAGATCGGCGGTCATTTTAAAAATAGGGGCTGGAAGTAAATGAACTTCGTCGTAAATAATTAGACCCCAGTCTTTGGCATTTAGTAATGCCAGGTGGGCGTACTCACCTTTGCGCTTTGCGGTAAGAATTTGATAACTCGCAATCGTAACTGGCTTTACCTGCTTGACTGACCCGGAGTATTCTCCGATCTCTTCTTCTGTGAGTGTTGTGCGCTTTAGTAGTTCTGCTCGCCATTGCCTGGCTGCAACGGTGTTGGTGACCAAAATCAAAGTGTTGGTTTTTGCTCTGGCCATAGCGGCTGCTCCAACAATGGTTTTACCCGCACCGCAGGGCAACACCACAACGCCCGAACCACCGTCCCAGAATTTGCTGACAGCATTGCTCTGGTAGTCGCGGATTGCCCAATCTTTTTCGGCAAGAGCAATTTCGTGAGGTGTGCCAGGGGTGTACCCAGCCAAATCATCAGCCGGCCACCCCAGCTTGAGAAGCTCTTGCTTGAGAGCCCCTCTGGCAAAAGCAAGCACCTCGAAGGTATCCTCGGAGAGCCTAGATCCCAGTAATGCTGATATTTTTGACCCCCTGGAAGCCTCCAGCAAGATAGCCGGCGAGGAGCAGGTAAGAAGCAGTTGCCCTTCTGTATCCCTTCGAATCACCAGTTTTCCGTAGCGATCCATGGTCTCTTGAATATCCACTCGAACCGAGGAGGGAATAGCGAACTTGGCGTACTTGTCTAGAACTCCAAGGACATAGTCACTGTCGTGGCCTGCGGCCCGAGCGTTCCATAAGCCAAGCTTGGTGATTCGATAGGTGTGAATGTGCTCAGGAGCTCGTTCCAATTCAGCAAAGATTGCTAGATCATGTCGGGCATCAGGTGCTGCTGGGTGGTTTACCTCTAGTAGTGCTGTTTTATCACTTTGAACAATTAGCGGACCTTCGCTCATAGCTAGCCAATCACAATCGAAGTAATCGCAGACACCGGAAGAGTTCTCTCGATATCAGCCTTGCGGTCTCTGGCTCGCAATCTGCCATTTGCTAAACCAATGGGTTCTAGAACAAAGTTCATAACTTTACCGTTGGCATTAATCTCAACCAACAAGATACTTTTTGAAGCCAAGGCCAGTTGAATCTTACGATCAACATCTGATTCTGGAGCTTGGTCTGCAATTTCAAGATCTTGTTTTCTAAGTCTTATTAGCTGGTCTTGAAACATTGCAGCGTGAGAACTGTTTTTGTGAATAGCCGAAGGAGCAATTACCTTGCCGGCTTCATCGACTCGAATAGCCAGATAGCCGTTTTCTCGAAGAGCATGATACAAAGTCTCGGGATCCAGCATTGAAACAATCGCACCCTCAGATTTTCTAAACCCATAGGCTTTCAGCTTGGAGTCCATAAGAATTTGGGTAGCTAGCAGTTCGTCAGTTGAAATCAAAATTGACCCAGTCTTGTTGGCCGAGATTTTTAGTCGGCCAAACCTTGATGCGGTTTCGGAAATAAGGTAATCAACCGGTTGCGGCAGGGCTGCTGCCGAGAGCTTTTCAAGAAGGGCTCGTATCTGTTTTTCGCTCAAGCCTTCTTCTAGCCCACAACTAATGCTCAGCGGAGAAATCCGATACCCGGTGGCTAGCCCAATGTTCTCGGTGTCAGTGAACTTGCGAAGCTCTATCTCGATTGAGCTGGCTAGGGGACCCGGGGCAATAATGGACAGGTCTGCCTGAACAATGATGCGTTCTTGCTGAGCCGGAAGCCTTTGCTCTAGGGCCTTGGTTGCAACCGCCACCTTGCCAGCTAGAACGCTGGAAAGCCAGCTGGCGGCGAAACCTTTTACTGACAACCCGATGGCATCGGCAAGCTCAGTAACCCGCCCGATTCGAGAATGGGCGGAAGAGTTAACTAGCGGAAAGCTAGATCCCACCAGCTCGTTCAACGACTTAGTTGGATTCTGGGCGAGCTGAAGTGCTAACTCTTTCGAGCCGGATGCACCCAAGATAGCTAGAAAGGCGTTTACCAAGATGTGCCAGCGGCTTTTGGCATCTGAGCTGATCCAGTTATCTGCCAGGTCTGTTGGATGGAAGCGTTTTTCCGAAATTGCTACCACCCCGGAAACTTTTGCGAGTTCAAGTATGGCTTTTACGTACTCTTTGGATTTTCCTAGGTGGCTGGAAAGCCTCTTGACATCTGGCAGACCCATAGAGCCCCTAGAAACTTCTCGAACAAAGTGTTGATCGAGGCTAAAGATCAATTCTGTTGTTGACTGCATCGCTTCAAATGCATGGATGCCACAATCTCTATCGATTGATTCTTGATCGGGGGCATTAATTGGCTCGGTCACCACGCGAAGCGATGCGGTTCTTGGATTTTCTCTTAGGCGCTCGGCCAGCCAGTCGTAAACCACTGGCTCTTGTGAGCTCCAAACCAAAAGATCACTCGCCAGAAAACTAACCTGCTCTTTGGAGACTTTTTCCTGGGCTAGCAGGGATCGAAGTGAACTAATCTCTGAATTTGAAAGACTTGAAACAAGCAGTGCTTGTGATTTTGGAGTGAGGACAGCTTGGGCCAGATCAAAGAAATCTTTGAACTCTGAAAGCGATAGTGATCGCTCGTGAACCAAAATACTCAGGGCTGAGTCCTCTGCAGATCTCAGGGCTAGAGCTAACCGGTATAGATCACTCACTGCTTGTTTTCGCGCCCTTTCCGTCTAACTGAAAGAAACAACAGGAATAGGACAAGCAAGAACCCAATGGGCAGAGCTATAAGAGGTATCTGGGCAAAAAGGGCCAGATTAGTGCTCTCTCCAAAGAAGCTTCGGACCAGGGTAATGACTATAGATAGTAAAGAAAGACCAATAATCCCAGCTCCCATGTAAGCAAGCACAGTCTCCAGCCGGGAAGGTCCAGAAGGCTTGGATTTAGTCATCCTTCTAGGATACCCCTGAAGGCAGGGCATTATTCGGGCAGTAGTTTTTAGGGGGTCGCCCTTGGTAAAATGAAAAACCCTGAGAAAGAGGTAGTCATGCCAACCGGCAAAGTGAAATTCTTCGATGAAGAAAAAGGCTTCGGTTTCATCGCATCCGATGAAGGCCAAGAGGTCTTTTTACACATCAGCGCACTCCTAGACGGAGTGACTCAGGTAACCCCTGGCACCAGGGTTGAATTCGGCATTGTCGATGAAAAAAGGA
>NZ_JBIILG010000054.1:0-6025 GCF_044232805.1 Rhodoluna sp. | reverse complement strand
AGGGGGCCACTAGTTGCCGAAAATTGTTGTTCAGGTGATGCCAAAGCAAGACCTACTAGATCCACAGGGTAAGGCCGTAGCCAAGGCCCTAGAGCGTTCCGGTCACAAGGCAATCAAGGCAGTTCGAATCGGTAAGCGCATTGAATTGCATTACTCTTCAAACCCAACGGCTGCCCAATTGGCTGAAGCCCAAAAAATTGCGGAAAGTTTTCTAACTAACGGAGTTATCGAGGACGTTGTCTCGGTGACTGTGGAGCAAGACTAGACAATGAAAATAGGCGTCGTCACTTTTCCTGGATCTTTGGATGACCGCGACGCCGCAAGAGCAATCAGACTCGCTGGCGGTGAGCCGGTTTCTTTATGGCACGCAGATTCAACAATCAAGAAAGTTGACGCCGTAGTTTTACCTGGCGGCTTTAGCTACGGGGACTACCTGCGTTGCGGTGCTATTGCAGCTCAAGCTCCAGTTATGCAAACCATCATGAAACAAGCTAATCAAGGTCTGCCTGTCTTGGGAATATGTAATGGGTTTCAAATCTTGGTCGAATCTCACCTGTTGCCAGGCGGACTCATTCGCAACGAAAAACAGCACTTTGTTTGCAGAGACCAAAAGCTTCGGGTGGAAAATGTTGACAGTGCCTGGACTAACGCTTTTCAAAAAGGCGATGAAATAACCATCCCACTAAAAAACGGCGAGGGTGGTTACATCGCAACCAAAGAGACCATCAAGATGCTCGAGGGTGAAGGCCTAATAACCTTTAGATATCTAGATGTTAATCCCAACGGATCAATGAATGACATTGCGGGTCTTAGAAACGAACGCGGCAATGTGGTTGGTTTGATGCCTCACCCAGAACACGCAGTAGAGCCTGGTTTTGGTCCAGACTCAAAAGTAGCGATGCGCTCTGGTATCGATGGGCTGAAAATCTTTCAGTCGGTTTTGAATTCGGTTGTTAGCGCATGATTATCGACACCACCAAGCAAGCGCAAGCTGATCCAGATAAAGAGCAACCGTGGTCAGAGCTTGGGCTCAAAAAAGATGAGTACGAGAATATTCGTGAAATTTTAGATCGACGCCCAACCAGCGCTGAGCTAGCGATGTACTCGGTGATGTGGAGTGAGCACTGCAGTTACAAATCCTCCAAGATTTATCTTCGTCAGTTTGGTGAAAAAGTTACTCCCGAAATGAAAAAACATCTTTTGGTTGGAATGGGTGAAAACGCGGGTGTAGTAGACATCGGCGAAGGTCTAGCAGTAACTTTCAAAGTTGAAAGCCACAACCACCCAAGCTATATCGAGCCCTTCCAGGGAGCCGCAACTGGGGTCGGTGGAATTGTTCGCGACATTTTGACAATGGGTGCAAGACCAATAGCAGTTATGGATCAACTGCGCTTTGGTGCACCAGAGAATCCAGACACAGCACGTGTTGTGCACGGAGTCGTGGATGGAATTTCGTTTTACGGAAACTGCCTAGGGTTACCAAACATTGGCGGCGAAACTGTTTTCGACAAGGTTTACCAAGGTAACCCGCTGGTAAATGCTCTAAGTATTGGATCTTTAAAACACGAGGATTTGAAACTTGCTAAAGCTGAGAACCCAGGCGACTTGGTTGTTTTGTTTGGAGCTAGAACCGGCGCAGATGGCATCGGTGGCGTTTCTGTTTTGGCCAGCGAGACTTTCGATGCCACTGGCCCGAGCCGCAGGCCTGCCGTACAGGTTGGCGATCCATTCGCCGAGAAGGTACTAATTGAGTGCTGCCTGGAATTGTTTGCCGCAGGCGTTGTCGCCGGAATTCAAGACTTGGGAGGAGCTGGGTTATCTTGCGCAACGAGTGAACTTGCATCCAATGGTGGACGCGGGATGAAAGTTCAGCTAAAGAACGTATTGCTTCGCGATGAGTCACTAACCCCCGAAGAAATTTTGATGAGCGAGTCTCAAGAGCGCATGATGGCGATTGTTCCCAAGAAGCACCTAAAGAGCTTTAAGAAAATTGTTGATCGCCACGAAGTTGAGTACTCGGTCCTTGGCAAAGTAATCAAGAAAGACCGTCTTTACATCAATTGGGGCAAAGAAGAAATCGTTAACGTTCCTCCCCGCACAGTTGCCCACGACGGTCCGGTCTATGAAAGACCGGTCAAGAAACCAACAACCCAAAAGCCGCTAAATGAAGATACTGGTGAATCCAGGAAACTTGCTCGAGTAAATGGAAACTCTTCGGATCTGGCGAGCCAATTCATTCAAATTATCTCTAGCCCCAACCAGGCAGATAAGTCTTGGGTTACTGGCCAGTACGACAGGTATGTGGGAGGTAACACAGCGCTGGCATATCCGGATGGTGCCGGCATGATTCGAGTTTCAGAAACCACCGGCTTAGGTGTTGCGATATCAACAGATGCCAATGGTCGCTACTGCCAACTAAATCCCTATGAAGGCGCCAAGCTCGCGCTTGCTGAGGCTTACCGAAACGTTGCAACAAGCGGGGCAGTTCCCATTGCCGTCACTAACTGTTTGAACTTTGGTTCACCGGAAAATTCTGGTGTGATGTGGCAATTCAAGCAGGCAACTACCGGTTTGGCCGATGGCTGCCTAGAGCTTGGAATTCCAGTAACAGGTGGAAACGTAAGTTTCTATAACCAAACCGGCGATGTTGCTATTTATCCAACTCCCGTTGTTGGAGTACTTGGAGTTATTGACGATGTTGCCAGAAGAGTTCCATCAGGCTGGCAAGACGATGGCAACAATCTTTATCTTCTTGGTGTTACCAAAGACGAACTAGACGGATCGGTTTGGGCAGACGTGGTTCACTCACACCTTGGTGGTCACCCTCCAACAGTGGATCTGTCTTACGAAAAGAAACTTGCGGAATTGCTGCATGGCGCAAGCCTTCAGGGTCTGATTGCATCCGCGATGGACTTATCTGAGGGCGGTCTTGCACAAACTTTGACCGAATCAGTTCTTCGATTCAATATGGGAGCCAGGGTGTGGCTCACTGAGATTTGTGAGCGAGATGGTGTTGATCGAACCTCAGCGCTGTTTTCTGAATCAACCGGAAGAGTGCTAGTTAGCGTGGGTCGCGAGGATGACGTGAAGTTTGTCGGTCTTTGCGAGGCTAGAGGAATTCCAGTTCTTCGAATTGGAGTCACTGATGACACAGACCAGCTTGTCATTCAAGATTTGGCCACCTGGAAGCTCAACGATCTTCGCGCCCCTTGGGTAAACACCCTGCCTGACTTGTTTGGCTAACCGCCTAGAAACTCCTGAGGGTTTGGAAACTCTAGATTTACTCCCACCAGTGCACAGCGAATCGCTATCTCCGATGCGGCAGCTGCGACCTCAGTTGCGCTTATTAGGTCGGTAGCTAGGGCATCCGCTACTCTCTGGATGTTGGCTTGGAAAGCCTCGGGAGCCACGGATAGCACGTCGTTGGCTATTGCACTTGATAGCGCAGTGGCGTCAAAACCACCGCTCGGTAGTGTTTCAAGTTTTGTAGCAAGAACTGAACTCATCGCTTCACAAGCTGGAGCATCGGCTTGATCAGGGAGGCTAAGGCTGGAACAGCCTGTTAGAAGTAGTGTTCCTGCAGATACAAGAACTAGTTTTCTAAGCAGCATTTTGTTCCTTCTCTGGCAGTAAACCTGAAATTAGCAATGGCAGTTCCAGGTAGTCGGCGTATCTTTCAAGTGCGGGTTCTTTCCAGGAATACCTTCTTGCTACTAGTGCAAGGCATGCCCAGAAGTAGACGTTGATTAGGTCTACAGAAAGACTACTAATTGACTCGTCAGGAAATGCCCTACCAAGCATTTTTCTCAACAAACTCGGAACATCTGAAATACCAAATCTGTGTAACGAGGCTCTGACTGAAAACTCTATTTCCCTAGCTCGTCTTGCATTCCAAATTAGATTTCCGCCACGTTGGCGAAGCAGCCTGTGAACCTGCAACGCTTGAGAGAATCTTGCTTCGTCAAGGGAGTCGAAAATTTCCACAAAGTGATCAACTTCGAAACCGTTTGCTCGAAAGTCCAAAATGTCCGGGTAGTGAAAAAACCTATAGAACGGAACATGTGGTCGAACCGCGGAATATGGCTCCAGCGTGAAGCTCGCGAGCAGCGGGTCTTGACCCAAAGTAGCTGAACCCCAACGATCGATGGCTTCATCGTTCTCGCCGGGTTCGGTTGCGTATTCAGATCTGGTCACAAGACAAGTTAACCAAGAATTTGTCCTACCCGTGGCTTAGATTGGAAAACATGCGCACATGTTTTGGAATAATTGCCTGGGTCTTGATCTTTGCCCTTGCTGCGCAGTTCTTTCAAGCAGCTCCTTGGCTGCTTTTGGTATTTGGTGGACTTATCGCCTTGGGTGTAGTCCTATCTAGAGCTAGAAAATCCGCGCTTGAAGCCGACACTCTAAAAGTGGTTGGTGATAAGCCGCTTCCAAATATTCTGGACGCAAACCGATCAATGACCGCAGTTTCTGCCAGGGAACTTCTTGGGGACCAAAGTTTCAGCTTTGAAGTTGTTGGGGAAACGTTCTACGCACCAAACTTTTCTGCCCTGCAAAAAAATGTCGGCTTGATTGACGGTCGAGATTGGGATGATGTAGCCACTTTGATTGTGGATCCTGGAAATAGAAGCAGTAAAACCGCGGTAGCGGTATTTGTCTCGGGGCTGAAGCTAGGTTACGTTCCAGAAGATAGATCAGCTGTTGTTTACAAGTTCTTACTTCAGAACGGTGGCTACGCGAAAGCCGACGCGGCAATTTACTTTTCGGCAGCCGATGGACAAAACAGTATTTGGTTAGACGCGGTATATCCGCTTGTCCTTAAACCTTAGGCACGAAGTAAATCGTGGCGAACAATTGTCGCGTTACGATCAGGACCCACTCCGATTGCGGAGATTCTAGTTCCAGACAGTTTCTCAAGGGCTAGGACGTAGTCTTGAGCGTTCTTAGGAAGATCTTCGAAAGTCTTCGCGCCGGTGATGTCTTCATCCCAACCCGGGTAGTTTTCGTAAATCGGCTTAGCGTGGTGAAAATCTGATTGGGAAACTGGAATCTCTTCAGTTCTCACTCCATCAACTTCGTAAGCTACACAAACTGGAATCTCTTTGATGCCAGTCAAAACATCAAGTTTGGTCAAGAAGATATCGGTTAGTCCATTAATTCTGGTTGCAAACTTTGCAACCGGTGCATCAAACCAACCGCAGCGACGCTCTCTCCCGGTTGTGGTTCCAAACTCGAAGCCCTTGTCGCGTAAGAACTCGCCCCACTGGTCAAACAATTCTGTTGGGAAAGGTCCTGATCCAACGCGAGTTGTGTAGGCCTTTAGGATTCCAATCACTGAGCTGATCTTTGTTGGACCAATTCCTGTACCAATGGTTGCTCCACCGGCAATCGGTGAGCTCGAAGTTACGAACGGGTAAGTACCGTGATCAACGTCCAGTAGTGTTCCCTGGCCACCTTCAAGCAAAACAGTTTTTCCAGCCTCTAGAGCTAGGTGAAGCTCTAGAGCAGTATCGGAAACCATTGGGGCAAGACGCTCGGTGTAGCTAAGTAGTTCGCGAACAATCTCTTCCGCCTTTATACCGGCGCGGTTATAAACCTTTGAAAGCAACTGGTTTTTCTGAGCAAGGGCTGCTTCGACTTTCTGGCGAAGAATACTCTCGTCGAATAGATCTTGGACTCTAATTCCCAGACGTCCTACCTTGTCACCGTAGGTTGGTCCGATTCCACGGCCGGTAGTTCCGATAGCGCGCTTGCCCAAAAAGCGCTCTGAGACTTTATCAATCGTTACGTGGTAAGGAGTAATGATGTGTGCGTTGGCAGAAATCTTTAGCTTGGAAACATCGACGCCTTTTTCAATCAGTCCATCTAGTTCTTTAATCAAAACCCCAAGGTCAATCACGACACCGTTACCAATTACTGGAATTACTCCGGGTGTGAGAATGCCGCTAGGCAGTAGGTGCAAAGCGAACTTCTTGTCCCCGATAACGACTGTGTGTCCGGCGTTGTTTCCGCCTTGGTATCTAAC
>NZ_JBIILG010000053.1:0-6467 GCF_044232805.1 Rhodoluna sp. | reverse complement strand
GACGAAACCAGAACTGCTTCTGGGCCCGTAGTAATTGTTGTTCCAACGATCCCTCACGTTAGCCTGCCCGGGGCTGGACTTTGGTGGGATGTTGCTCCTGCGGAAGTATCAGACCAGCCCTGGCTTACCGCGGCACGAGCCGAATACAACGAAGGATTGGGTACTCAACGATGGCACGGCTAAAAGCACCTGAACTTCAGAGGCAACTGCGTGCCAGTCTCCAAGCTGGAAAGAGCCTCGGCACTTTTATTGGCATACCCAGCACCATTTCTTATGAGTTGGCAGCGCTGGCTGGTTTTGACTGGGTCATTTCCGATCTTGAACATGGCGAGAATGAATATTCTGATTTGGCCAGGGCGGTAGTGGCATTCGATGGTCCAGTAGTTGCTCGGGTGAGCTCGCCTTCGGCAGAGAATATTTCTCGTGCGCTAGATCGGGGTGCGGCCGGAATCATGATTCCGAGAATTTCTTCATTTGAGGATTTAGATCACGCGCTAACTGCATTGGATTACCCTCCCAAAGGCTCCAGAGGCGTTGCCAGCTACAACCGGAGCGCGTCTTGGGGTGCTGACCAAAAGGCTCTCGTGGAAGCAGATCCAGTTGCCATAGTCCAGGTGGAGACTCGCTTTGCCGTTAATGAAATTGCTGAATTGGTAAAAAACAAGAGAGTAGACGCACTTTTTATTGGGCCGTTGGATCTTTCTTACTCGCTTGGTGTATCAAGAGATTACAGTTCTGAAGTGTTTCAATCAGCCATAGCTTCGGTTCTTGAAAACTGCAGAAGTGCCAAAAAGCCATTGGGAATACTAGCCACTTCAGCCCAGGATGCTAAAGCTTATGAAAAGCAAGGTTTTGATTTTCTGGCTCTGGGATCGGATTCAACTTCGTTACTTCAGGCCTTCAAGTCTCAAATAGAAGCTATTCGAAACAACTAGCAATGCAGACTCTCTTGGCTTCTTCTGGATTTCGAAATGGCTGAATTTCTAATTGTCGGCCTTGGACCAGTACCTGCCAATCAAACGCAAGAATTGCTAGGACCCCAATTCACTTTCCTTGCTGAACCAACTGCTCAAGATCTAGCAAAAGCTGATGGCGCAATTGTTCGCGCGGAGTTTTACCTCGATAAAGCTGCACTGGAATCAATGCCAAAGCTGAAGATTGCCGTTCGGACAGGTGTTGGCGTTGACCGGGTGGATCTGGTATCTGCTACCGACAGGGGTGTTTCGATTGCAATTACCCCCGGGGCAAACACCAATGCCGTAGCTGAAGGGGCACTAGCCATGATGCTTTCGCTTTCCAAGAAACTCTCCCCGCTAACTGAACTAGTAAGAAAAGATCAATGGACTAGCCGTGACGGTATTGTCCCAGGGGACCTGGAGGGCTCAACCCTTGGCCTTGTAGGATTCGGACGCATCGGATCCAGAGTTGCCCAACTGGCTCAAGTTTTTGGGATGCGGGTATTAGCTTTTGATCCTGTTGCCGTTGTCCCAGAAAACCTGAGAGCTGAATCCATGGATGCCCTGTTGTCAGAATCCAACTTCCTTTCCGTCCACGTTCCCCTCAACAAGAAAACTCGTAACTTGATTTCCAAGAGGGAAATTGAGCTCATGCCTCAAGACTCCATAATCATCAATGTCGCTCGAGGCGGAGTGGTTAATCTAGATGCCGCCAATGAAGCCCTTAATTCTGGGAAACTTTCAGGCCTAGGTTTAGATTCTTTTGATCCCGAGCCTGCGGTATTTCACGAGTGCTTCAATCACCCAAACGTAGTTCTTACCCCTCACGTTATGGGCCTAAGCCACCGTGCCAGGCAGCAAACATTTGCCGCGGCGGCCCAGGCCGTAAAGGATTTTTTCAATCAAACGGGAAGTGTTGAGATTGTAAATCAAACGCGAGGAGAAAACTAAATGCAGGTAAAAATTGCTGGAGCACCAATTAGTTGGGGAGTTTGCGAGGTTCCTGGGTGGGGATACCAAATGTCACCGGAAAGAGTGTTAGCAGAGATGAGCAGTCTCGGGCTGACTGCTACCGAATTTGGTCCTGATGGGTTTTTACCGATAGACCCTCTTCAAAAAGCCGAGTTTCTATCACACCACAAGATAAGAGCCATCGGTGGCTTTTATCCGATCCTGCTGCATGATCCAACTAACGATCCAATACCTGCCGTGACAGCTGAGTTAGATTCCTATGAGGCTGCTGGCGCCGAGGTTCTCGTCCTAGCCGCTTCAACTGGAGTTGATGGCTACGACGCAACCAAGCCAGTCTTGACACCCTCGCAGTGGGCCACTTTGTTCGAGAACTTATCTAAAGTTTCCGATCTTGCAAAACAGCGTGGCGTGAAGGCAGTAGTCCACCCTCACGTTGGAACACTAATTGAAACCCGCGAAGACATAGAGCAAGTGTTGGCTGGAACAACTATTGGGTTTTGTCTAGACACCGGACACATGTTAATCGGCGGAACGGACCCAGTACAGTTTTCGAAAGACCACTCAGATCGAATCCAGCATTCACACCTCAAGGATGTAAATCTTAAAGTTGCAGAGAAGGTTAGGTCCGGGCAGCTTTCGTATTACGAGGCTGTGAAGCAAGGTTTATATACCCCTCTTGGTCAGGGGGATGTCGATGTCAAATCGATTATCAAGAACTTGATGGCCGCAAATTACCAGGGTTGGTTCACTCTCGAGCAAGATAACGTGGTTGATGCAGACCCGGCTGCTGGCTCTGGACCAGTCAGTGACGCAACCATGAGTGTTGAGTTCATAAACAAGGTGGCTAGCGAGTTCGCTGCCTGAGTCCTTAAATACCAAACGGCCACCAACTAAAAGCTGGCAGCCGTTGGGCTAGAAGTTACTTACCTTTTACCTGAGAGATCTCGTGGGTTAGGGCTTCAAGCTCGGCTCCACCAGCCATGGCCATGGTCAACTCGTCCAGCTTTACATTCTTGCGCTGGAACTCGTTGATCATCTTTCCTCGGTTTAGAAGGTAGAAGCGGTCTCCAACTAGGAAGGCGTGGTGTGGGTTGTGAGTAATAAATACAACTGCAACACCTCTTTCCTTGGCTGATAGAACATACTTCAAAACGATTCCTGACTGACGAACTCCCAGTGCTGAGGTTGGCTCGTCAAGAATTAGCACCTTGGCACCGAAGTAAACAGCGCGGGCAATAGCTACTGCCTGACGCTCTCCACCGGATAGGGTTCCAATTGGCTGGTCAGTGTCGCGAAGGTCGATACCCATCTCAAGCAGTTGCTGCTTTGAAAGAGCCTTCATCTTCTTGATGTTCAGCATCCGGAAAGGACCCCAGCCTATGGTGATCTCGTTACCGAGGAAGAAGTTTCGCCATACCGACATCATCGGAATGGTTGCTAGGTCCTGGTAAACAGTTGCAATACCTTTGGCAATTGCTTCTCTTGGGGAATTAAAGTCAACCGGTTGACCATCCATCAGGAACTCACCGGTTGTTGCCTTATGAACACCTGAAAGCGTCTTGATCAGAGTTGACTTACCTGCACCATTGTCACCAAGCACACAGGTAACGCTTCCCGAAGTAACCTCCATGCTCACATCGGTCATAGCAATAACGCTTCCGAACTGCTTGGTTACGTTTTTTAGCTCTAAAGCTACGGTCATTTCTTTCGTCCCTTCATTGCTCTTTTTCCTACGAAGGTATTAATCAATACGGCTGTGAACAAGATCAGGCCTAGGAAGGTGAATGTCCAGTCAGAATCCCAAAGTGCGTAAGGGATACCGATGTAGGCCATTCCCATAATTACTGCACCCAGAGAGGCTCCAATAGCTGAGCCCATACCACCGGTAAGTAGTGTTCCACCTACCGCTGCGGCGATGATGTAGAAAAACTCAACTCCAACACCTTGTCCGGCCTGCATACCCTTTAGGCGAAGCACGAACATGATGCCTACGAAAGCTGCGGCCATTGAGGTCATCACAAACAAGATGATTTTGGTTCTAATTACAGGCACTCCAGCGTTACGGGCCGCGTTAGCATCTCCACCGGATGCAAAAATCCAGTTACCAAATTTGGTTCTGGTCAAAATCCAGGTAGCCAAGATGGTGAAGAAGATCCACCAGAGGATCGAAATCTGGAAGCTTGCTCCCGCAAATTCAATCTTGCTGGCAAGCAACCCTGCGGCTTGGTCGAAGTTAGCTGTCTCTTCGGTAAGGCTCACTCGAACGGTTCCAGTGAACTGCTTGGTGACAGCCAGGTTCGCTCCGCGAAGAACAAAGAATGTAGCCAATGTGACAATGAAAGATGGCAAACCAGTTGTAACTACCAGCCAGCCATTCAGAAGTCCTACCGCTGCAGCAAAAACCATTACCAGGAAAATCGAGGTCCAAAGATCTAGTCCGAGTTCAGTCACTAGCACTCCGGTTAGAAGCCCTGTGGTTCCAACCATTACTCCAGTGGAAAGGTCAAACTCGCCACCGATCATAAGAAGGGCTACGAACACCGCCACAATTCCAATTGGAGCTGCGATGTCGGTCCAGCCGGCAATACCGCCAGGTTGGCCAAAGTTTTCGGTTGTGTCAACCGATGAGAACAATAAGAAGATCGCCAGCGCACCCATCAGGGCACCGAATTCTGGACGTCTTAGGAGAGTTG
Source organism: Rhodoluna sp. (assembly GCF_044232805.1). GTDB lineage: Bacteria > Actinomycetota > Actinomycetes > Actinomycetales > Microbacteriaceae > Rhodoluna. The sequence continues at coordinate 1,846 of NZ_JBIILG010000053.1, read as the reverse complement.
TTATAGGGGAAGTTTTTTGAACGCGTTCGTCTTTGAGTGCGTTTGCCATGAATGAATCCTCAGTTTCCTAATTTGTTTCATTTAGAAAACAGGTGGGCTAGAAAATCTTCTAGCCCACCTGCCTTGTGTTTCTATGATACGACTAGCGAGTACCTGCTGCTACCAGTGCCTTAACGGTCGCGACGTTTGTTGAGTCAACAAAGCCAGGTCCGGTGTACATAGGTAGACCTCCACCAAGGGTGTGACCGTTGGTTAGGTTCAGGTATAGCAATGCAACGGATAGGTAACCCTGTGCGTACTGCTGCTGGTCAATTGCGAAAGCAATTGTTCCGGCCTCAATAGCATCTAGAGCCTCAGCTGACATGTCAACTGTTCCGATGTACATCTCTACACCTAGGTCAGTAACTGCTGGTAGAACTGCCTTCGCTGCGATGTCAGCGTTCAATGCGAACACGCCATCGTAGGTTGGGTCAGCTTCCAAAGCAGCCTTGATCTTTGCAGATGCAGCTGTAAGGTCAGCAAGACCGCCATCTAGGTTGAAGTTAACAACTTCACCATCGAATGTGTCTGCTGCTCCTGCACAACGCTCTTCAAGACCAACGTTTGCTGCTTCCTGTAGAGGACAAAGAATCTTTGTCAAACCAGCTTCGTTGAAACGAAGACCGGCTTCTTGACCAGCGATGAATTCATCCTGACCAACGTGGGTGATTGCACCAAGCTCCTTGAACACTGCGGATCCAGAGTTCATGGTTACTGTAGGAATGCCAGCGGCAGCTGCTGCCAACATTGCATCCTTGATTGCACCTGGGTCTGGAGCTGAAGCTGCGATTGCGTCACAGCCACCTGCGATACCAGCCTCAATTGTCTGAGCCTGCTTTGCAGAGTCGTTTGTTGAGCCCTGGTAGTCAACTGTGATACCTAGGTCAACACCGGCCTGCTCAGCACCCTTTTGTGCTACAGTCCAGAAACCTCCACCGTCACCGTGTGTGTAAACACAGATCTTGAAGTCGCTTGCTGGTGCTGCTGTTTCTTCTTCTGCTGCGGTTGTTGCACATCCGGTTAGTACTAACGCGGAAACGGCAACAAGAGCAGCTAGCTTCTTGATGTTCATAGAGATAACCTCTCGTTTTCATTTAAATGGTCGGAAAGACCCGACTGCTGATAATTATCCCGCTTTGTAAGGACAATTAAGCTCGTATTCATACCCCGTTATAAAAACGATACCTAACCGCCTGAACCCCAGTGTTTTCAAGCGAGTCCCAGAGACCCAGGGGACCCCAGTTAGTACAAAGCTTGCTCTATGTAAGGTAACTAGCGCTCAACGATAGTGAATTCAAAAGAATACAAGTCGGTTCGATAGCAGTGCTGTCCATACTCCAACGCAACCCCAGAGTTATCAAATGCGGTTCGATCCAGGGTCAGTACTGGTGAGTTCTTTTCAATCTCCAACAAGTTCGATTCTTCTGTGCTGGCGCGACGTGCGCCAATCTTTTGTTTAGCAACTTGGATTGAAGCCCCGTTTGTTCGAAGCCAAGCGTAAAGGCCGGACTTCGAAACGTCGCCCTCAGTTAGGTGCGCAAATCTCGGGTGAATCCAGTTTTGCATCACTGCAACTGGAGTTTTCCCGGCACTTCTCACCCTGTGTAGGAAAACAACTTTTTCTCCGATAGCGACACCAAGTTGCTGCGCAATCGTTGCATCAGCCGGCACAAGTTGGAATTTAACGATTTTGGTTGATGGTTTTCTTCCTGCTCGCTCAAGATCATCAAATAGCGATGTGAGCTCAACTCCGCGGGTCACCTGACCATGCACAACTTGAGTTCCAAGACCGCGACGGCGAACCAAG
>NZ_JBIILG010000052.1:0-6502 GCF_044232805.1 Rhodoluna sp. | reverse complement strand
GGAACTGCCGCCGAAAACACCAACATCGCGTTGTCGAAGATTCTCAAAGATGCTCTGGCAAGTTCTGGCCTCAGCCCAGAGCTGGTGCAGACAGTTGATGACTTTGGTAGAGAAGGTGCGAACGAGATGATGGCAGCACGTGGCCTAATTGACGTCTTGATTCCAAGGGGAAGCGCAAACTTGATTTCGGCAGTGGTTGAAGGAGCAAAAGTTCCGGTTATTCAAACCGGTGACGGTGTGACCCACGTATTTATCGACGAGTCAGCTAATTCGGACTGGGCTGTTGAGATTGTCTTTAACTCAAAGGTGCAACGCCCAGCTACTTGCAATGCGCTAGAGACATTGTTGGTTCACGAAGCAGTGGCCTCAACTATTCTCCCCAAGGTTCTCGACCGCTTGGCGGCAGCTGGAGTAACAGTTCATGCTGACAAGAAAGTAAACAGCGTCTATCCAAATTCTGTTTTGGCGACCGAAGCGGACTGGCACGCCGAGTACTATTCGCTGGATTTGGCAGTCAAAGTGGTCGCTTCTTTGGATGAGGCGCTAGAGCACATAAAGAAGTACTCGACCCACCACACTGAATCGATAATTACAAGCAATGAAGCTCACGCGGAACGATTCCTAAACGAAATCGATTCAGCGGTAGTTATGGTCAATGCCTCAACGAGATTTACCGATGGCGGTCAGTTTGGCTTCGGAACTGAGGTTGGAATATCTACGCAAAAGCTTCATGCCCGCGGTCCGATGGGGCTAAGAGAGCTAACAAGCACGAAATGGCTGGCTCGAGGTGCCGGCCAAACGCGGGCCTAGGTTATTCTAGGTATAACGCTTCTAAGGAGAACATTTTGCTAGCTGCAATACTGTCTGAGACCGATGGTGTGTTCATACAACACAGCGAACTACCAATTCCTGCTCTTGCTTTCGGAGCCATAGCGATGAGCGTGTTTATCCTTCTTGCTTTTGTTGTTTACTCGTATCGCGATGTAGCCAACCGCCACGATCACAAGAATTCGAGCTCGCAAGGTCACTAGGCCTCCAAATTCTCTATGGCTAAAATTCGACTGGGAGTTATGGGTGGAACCTTTGACCCAATTCACAACGGCCACTTAGTTGCCGCCAGCGAAGTGGCAGCAGCCCTCAAGCTCGATCAAGTGGTATTCGTGCCAACCGGCGCACCAGAAAAGAAACCAGAAGTGACTGGCGGTGAACATCGCTACCTTATGACAGTTATTGCAACAGCAGCCAATCCAAGATTCTTAGTTTCTAGAGTTGACATCGACAGAGACAAGCCCACTTACACGGTTGACACTCTTACCGATCTCAAGAACAGCTATCCAGATGCGGAACTTTTCTTCATAACCGGAAGCGATGCTATTGCACAAATTTTGGCATGGAAAGAAGTGCAGCGACTTTGGGATTTGGCACACTTCGTTGCGGTTAGCAGGCCAGGCCATGCTCTTCAGATTCCTGATGTTCCTGAGGGCACAGTAACTGTTGTTGAAGTTCCGGCGCTGTCAATTAGTTCAACTGACTGCAGGAATAGGGTTTCTAACGGCGAACCTATTTGGTACCTAGTTCCTGATGGTGTAGTTCAGTACATTGGTAAACATGGTTTATACAAGGGGCTCTCATGAGCGATAGCCCCACTTTCCAGTCTCGAAGAGAGCGTCGAGCTGCAGAGTCAAATACTGTTGCACAACAACCAGTAGAGCAGACCTTCCCCGATTTAGGCTTTGAGCCTTACAGCCCTCCTCCAAGCGAACCGCAGAGTGCAAAATCTCGTCGCGAACTTCGGGGCCTCAATGACCTCAAGGAATCTGCTGCAACTGACAGGGCACCGCTTTTTGATGATCACACCCTAACTGGATCAGTTCCTGTTATTGCCACACCTGACATCTTTTTGGAGTCTGTAAACGGTTCAAACTTTGGCTCAACTGCGAATCTGGGTATTGAGCCAGTAACTGCATCGATCATCCTAGACCGAGTGCCGGACATGCTTGGCGGATCTATTGTTCTTTCAGGCTCTGGCCCGGCAGTAACAACTGGTTCAATTCAGCGTCCAAACGTGGATCCAACTACGGGCAGCATCACCATTATCTTGGAAAGCGAACAAGCAGACGAGGCTGTTGCCGAAGATAGCCTCAACTCCTTCGTTTCCTCTGCGGCCCCAATCCGCGCTGCTGGAATTGCTAAAACTAGGGCCAAGGTAGTTGAGCTGACCCTGATCAACCGAAAAGGCCAGGGGCAGGTCTACGCGGTTATGTCCACAGTTGTCCTCATGATTTCCGTAGGAGCACTTACGGTGGCCGCGTTTATGCTTGGGATCTTATAAAGATGGGTGTTTGTGAGCGCTACTAAAAAAGCAATTGAAGTTGCAGAACTAGCTGCAGCGGCCGCTTCTGACAAAGTAGCTGAAAACATCGTCGCACTTGATGTTTCGTCACACATGCCACTAACTGATATATTCCTGATTGCCTCTGGTAGAAATGAGCGTCAAGTCGTTGGAATCTCTGATGGCATCGAAGAAAAGCTTTTAGAGCAAGGCATCAAGCTACTTCGTCGCGAAGGAAAAGCCGGCGGACGATGGGTGCTTTTAGACTTTGGGGAAATCATTTGCCACATCATGCACGAGGAAGATCGCGTCTACTACTCGCTCGAAAGAATCTGGAGCGACTGCCCAGAACTAAAGCTAACTTCTTTGTCAGCTAGCCCCAGTTTGAGCTAGGCTAACAAAGTTACACATCAGGGCCTGTGGCGCAGCTGGTAGCGCACCTGCATGGCATGCAGGGGGTCAGGGGTTCAAATCCCCTCAGGTCCACAAGTAAGTAGCCCTTCGGGGCTACTTTTTTGTTTAACACTTAGATTCGTGGATAGATATCTAGACTGAGACGATGACCGAAGCAAAACTCACGAGACCACACGTCTGGCTGCCATCTGCGCAATCCGCGAACACCCTTTTGCTCTTGCACGGATCTGGTGCGGATGAGTTTGATCTATTGTCTTTGGGCAAGGCCCTGGATCCTTCAGCAAACATCTTGTCTCCTCGGGGCCTCGTTAGCCAGGATGGCATGGTCAGATTCTTTGAGTATTTTGAGGACTTTAGTGCCAAGGAGGACACCCTGCTTGAAGCCGTTCGGACCCTGGCTGAGTTTCTCGAGCTAGCGAGTAAGAAATATGGTTTTGACCCGGCACGGGTAACGGCTGTCGGGTTTTCTAACGGAGCTCACATGGCTGGTGCTTTGCTAACGGTCCACCCTGAGCTTCTTCGAGGAATTCTTGCCTTTGGTACTACTCGGGCTTTTGTGGAGACCGAATTCAAGCCAGACCTCGAGGGTAAGTTCGTCTTCATAGCCAACGGAGAAAAGGACCCCTACTCACCAACGCAAAAAACGGAGGAAATGATCAAGGAGTTTCAATCTTGGGGAGCCAAGGTTGAGGTCCTGATGCACCCCGGAGGGCACCAGATTAGCCCTGAGCATATTGAAATACTTGCTAAGGAGCTCACGCTCAGCTAACTTTCAGCAAATCAGCTTAGAATTTACATCAATAGACAAAAGGAGAACATCTTGTCCCACAACCCAGTTTTTAACCGCTCAATGCAAACCGGATTACAGGCTGCTCGTGAGGTTCCGCAGGACCTTGTAGATGCAGAGTTTTCGAAGATTGCTTCCAAAAATGAGCCAATGACCGTTGAGGGGACAGCTGGCAAGGTAGCAGCAATCTTTGTTGTGTTGCTGATTACAGCCGCTGCAACTTGGTTCTTCCAGCCACTACATGATCTTTGGTTCCCGGCCATGTTTGTCGGTCTTGGCCTTGCTTTGTGGATCACCTTTTCTAAGAAGGTAATGCCAGCTGTAATTGTTGCCTACGCAGCAGTTGAAGGTGTTTTCTTGGGTGGAATTTCCGCCATGTTCGAAAGCCAGTATCCAGGCATCGTTCAGTCTGCAGTTTTGGCAACCTTGACTACCGCTGGTGCGATGTTTGCCGCTTACCGCTTTGGTTGGATCAAGGTTGACGCTAGGTTCACCAGAATCATGACCTTTGCAATCGTTGGTTACATGATCTTTGCTGTTATCAATCTAGGTTTTGTTCTTATTTCAGGTGAATCAGGTGTTTACGGTTCTGCTTTTGGTTGGCTTGCTGGATTAGTTGGAGCAGGTCTTGCGGCCTTCACTCTAAATCTAGACTTCGAGACCATCACCGTGGGAGCTAGAGACAAGTGGCCAGTGGACATGGAATGGCGCGCAGCTTTTGGTCTAGCCGTTACTCTTATCTGGCTTTACGTTGAAATTCTTCGCTTGTTGTCAATTTTCAACCGCGACTAAATTTTTCTGACGGTATTGCTGCCACAGCTGATCTAGGTCCCACGCGTTTTCAGCCATTACTGAAACTCCTTTGACTCCGGTTCTTCTGGTTTTACCAGAGACAACCATGAGTCTGGTATTGAAAAGCACGTGACTGGACCGCTCTTGGGCCTGATCAAAAAATGTTGCATCCGAACACCCTGTGCCATCATCGAGGGTTATAAAGACAACTCTTTTGCCTGAACGCATTGGGGGAGACTGGGTCGCTACCCTTACTCCAGCAACTAGAACATCGGTTTTGGATCTAAGCCCAACAAGCTCACTGGCTCGAACCACGCCCATTTGATCCAGCATCGGCTGATACTTAGCCAGCTGATGGTCTGTGACATCCATGCCAAGTAGATCCATTTCACTTTCCAGCTGAAGCTCCTTGGTGAATTCCGGGTTTCCCTTGGGCATCAAATCAATCAAGTCAAAATCGAGCATCGGCTGATCTTTTGTTAGCTTTGGTCTTGATTTCAAGGCGCTTAGTTGCCTAACCCTTTCGAGCACATCTCCTCGTGTGTGATCTTGGCTGTTAGCACCAAGTTGATCTAGAGCACCGATTAGCGCAAGGTTCTTAGCGCTAGCCCTTCCCGGGTTAGCTCTCAAGTAGAAATCAGCCAGGTCCTTATAGGGGGCATTTTCGATAATGCGACTAATTTCTGCACCAGAAATGCCATAAAGATCAGTGAGCGCCATGCGAATGGCTAACCCATCGGGAGTTTTCTCCACCAGATACTCGTCTTTGGATTCATTCACATCAACCCCAAGAATTTTCACCCCGAGTCTTCTGGCCTCGGCTAGCAGTAAGCGCTTTGGGTACATTCCAGGGTCGTGGGTGAATAGGCCAGCTAGAAACTCAGTTGGGTAGTGAGTTTTTAGCCAGGCGCTTTGGTAGGTAGGTAGCGCAAAGGCTGCTCCATGGGCTTTGCAGAAACCAAAGCTTCCAAAACCATCAAGTACGCTCCAGATGCGATCTACAACAACTCTCGAGTATCCACGCTTTGTGGCGTTTTCTATAAAGAACTTCTCAACAAACTTGCGGTCTTTTTCAAGAGACCTTCTAAGCTCATCGGCTTTAGCCAGCGAGCAGCCGGTCATAACGTTCAGGATCTTCAGTAACTGCTCGTGGAAGATAACAACGCCGTGGGTGGATTTTAGAATCGGCTCCAGGTCTGGATGTATGAAATCCGGCTTGATAAAGCCATGTCTGCCATCTAGGTAGGGCGAGATCATGTTGCCCTTCATGGGACCTGGCCTAAATAGCGAAATCTGTATTGTCAGATCATTGAACTGCGTTGGCTGGTGCTTACCGGTTAGCTCTCTTTGGCCTGGGCTTTCAATTTGGAATACACCAAGGGTGTTTGTAGTTCGTATTTGCTTGAAAGTTTCCGCGTCATCTCTGGAGATGGCATCTAGATCGATGCTTTTTTTGGAAACCCGCTCTATTTCCCTAATCGCGTAGGCCATGCTCGATTGCATCCGAACCCCAAGAATGTCTAGCTTGAGCATTCCCATCGGGTCCATATCGTCTTTATCGAACTGACTCATCGGTAACCCCAGACCGCTTGGTTCAACTGGGGTGTGAGCAAGAAGTTGTTCGTTACCGAGTATTACGCCGCAAGGGTGCATCGAGATATGCCTTGGTAGTCGATCTAATCTTTCGGTGACATCAACCAAAAGGTTTAACCTGCGGTCAGTTTCTAGCTGGGCAGCAAGTTGCTTTAGCTCTGGTTTTTTCCCCAGCATTCCACGAAAATCTCTGGCGCTAAAGCGCCAGATACTTTTTGCTATCTCATCAATTTGTTCTGGCTCGAACCCAAGGGCTAGGCCACCATCTCTTACGGCACCTCTTCCGCGATAGGTGGACTGCATCGAAAGTAGCGTGACTCTATTGCCACCGTAGCGCTTGAATATCGCTCTGTAGATCTCATGCCTTCTGGCTGATTCAACATCGATATCGATATCAGGCAAGCTAGAGCGCTCGGTGCTTAGGAACCTTTCGAACAATAGCTCATGTTCTATCGGGTCAACACTTGAGATACCAAGTAGGTAATTGACCATCGAGCCAGCTCCCGAACCGCGAGCTGCCGTTCTGATTCTCATGTCCCTGATCATCTGAGCAACATCGGCAACGGTTAGAAAGTAGGTAGCAA
>NZ_JBIILG010000051.1:0-6845 GCF_044232805.1 Rhodoluna sp. | reverse complement strand
CAGCTACGGGAACCAAGTTGGTCAATGCTTTGCTGGCTGGACCATCAGAATGGTTAAAGCCAGCGGTGGTTTCTGCGATTCCTACCGGAACGGTTTTGTCTTTGGATGCGGTTACTGTTCAGCAAGAGGTTGCACTAGTTGATCTAAGCGCACGAGCTCTAGTTGCAAGTTTGTCCGATCGTTCTCTCATGAAAGCGCAACTGGTTGCAACCCTTTCCCAGCTTCCAACCATCACGGAAGTGGCCATCTCAATTGAGCGTTCCGCCCAGGATATCCCCGATAGCGAACTGGAAGTGAGCTCAGGAGCTAGCGGCACACTGGTGGCCTTGGGTGAAGATGGGCTCAATGCTGTTTCTGGCGTAGCGGCAGATATGATTCCAGCTGGCTTATCTTTTTTTGGTTCAAGAGAAGTTACCAATTTGGCTCTTTCTGCTTCGGCGTCAAAAATTGCCGCCTCCACCAGCACTGGAGTCTTTGAAACAGCACTTGATAACCCAGGCAAAGCCTTTGATTTGCTAGATGCTAGGACCAATCTGAGCGCAGTTCAATATGACCCGCTGGGCAAGCTCTGGCTGGTTTCTAGATCTCAGGTGTCAGTAGATTCCAAACCACTGACCGTATCTTGGCTTGGCGGCCAGGCCATTACCGCATTTGCCCTTTCGCCGGAAGGATCCCGGGCGGCACTGATTGTCGATCGCGGGTCTACCAATCAGGTGCTTCTGACTAGCGTCATTAGAAACCAGGACGGCACTCCAATTGAGCTTTCTCCGCCCATAGCTTTGGCAGCAGAGCTTTCAAATCCAACTTTGGTGAGCTGGTTTGACCAGGTCACGCTTTCTGTTGTCACTTCCGAGTCAGATTCCTCAAGCGTTGCTTTGGTCGAAATTGGTGGTGGCACAAGATTGGTTCAGGGGCTGGCAGATGCTAGGTCACTGGTTGCCCTAGGCGATGGCTCAGCTATGTACATCCTGAAAGACACCGGAGAGCTATTTACCTTTAGAGGTTCATTCTGGTCTTCAATCGTTTCTTCAGTCTCAGCAATTGCTTTGCTGAAATAGTTTTCAACAGTTTTACTTTCTGCTGTTTCCGATTGGTTCATCTGGCCAGCATTTACTAGTGCTTACAAGTTCACTTGTTGATCTGATCTTTCCCTCGCGATGTGCGGTCTGTGATCGACCTGGGAAAAACTTGTGCCTAGATTGCAAAAATCTGCTTTGGATTGAACCTCGAGAATTTCTCTTGTCAGGATTAGCTTTATACACAGTGACCAAATACAGCGACGAAACTTCCAAGCTATTAGTTTCACTCAAAGACAAGGGGCAGTTCGCACTTGTTGCAGAACTAGCCCAAATGCTTAGACCAGTAATTGAAAACCTTCCTGCGAGTGAATCAATTCAGTATCTTGTACCCGTACCAAGCAGCCTTAGGAATTTTTCTAAAAGAGGCTTTCACCCAATGCTGCTTTTGGCGCAAGCGGTTGCAAGTAGTTACCCAAGCCTCTCGGTTCTGAATTGCCTGAGGTTTGCGCGCCCAGTGCAAGATCAAGTTGGCCTTACTGAGCCAGAGCGCATAGCAAACCTGTCTAACAGCATGGAGCTAAATCAATCGGTCGCGGGAAGAGTTTGCTACCTCTTGGACGATGTTGTAACCACCGGGGCCACCGCCCTCGAGGCCGCGAGGGTCCTTAGGTTCGGGGGAGCAACTCTGGCTGGAGTGCTGGCAATTAGCTATTCGAAGGGCTAAATTCTGCGCCTGGGCCACGAGCTAGCCAAGGCTCTAAGATTGAGGGTAATAACTTCCCAATTGATTTGGAGCGCATTTTGGCGTCAATTTTTGACAAAGTTCTTCGTGCCGGCGAAGGCAACACCCTAGCAAAGCTCAAGGTTCTAACCAAGGCTGTCAATGCTCTAGAACCAGACTTTCGGCAGCTTAGCGACGAGGAACTCAGGCACGAGACTACCTCTCTAAGGGAGAGATTTGCCAAGGGCGAGAGTCTGGATGATTTGCTTCCAGAAGCTTTCGCAGCTGTGCGCGAAGCCGCCACCAGGACCATTGGATTGCGACCATTTGACGTTCAGATTATGGGTGGTGCCGCCTTACACCTTGGCAACATTGCTGAGATGAAAACCGGTGAAGGTAAGACACTGGTGGCAACTTTGCCCGCGTACCTAAATGCCATTGCCGGTCGAGGTGTTCACGTTGTTACTGTAAACGACTACCTAGCTAGCTACCAGAGTGAGCTCATGAGTCGAGTCTTTAGAGCCCTTGGTATGACTACCGGTTGCATTACATCCGGCCAGGAACCTGCTGTTCGTCGTGAACAGTATCTAGCCGACATTACCTATGGAACCAACAACGAATTTGGTTTTGACTACCTGCGCGATAACATGGCCTGGCAAAAAGCCGACCTGGTGCAGCGCGGGCACTTCTTTGCCATCGTGGACGAGGTTGACTCGATCTTGATTGATGAGGCAAGAACTCCGCTGATTATTTCCGGACCTTCCTCAGGCGAAGCAAACCGCTGGTTCACCGAGTTTGCCAAAATTGCTCAAAAGCTTCAGCCGGTAATTGATTACGAAGTGGATGAGAAAAAGCGCACCGTTGGAATTTTGGAACCAGGAATCACCAAGGTCGAAGATTACTTGGGAATTGACAATTTATATGAATCAACTAACACCCCACTGATTTCTTTTTTGAACAACTCGCTCCGCGCCAAAGCTCTTTTCAAAAAAGATAAAGACTACGTAGTTATCAAAGGCGAAGTGCTAATTGTTGATGAGCACACCGGAAGAATTCTTCAGGGTAGAAGATACAACGAGGGAATCCACCAGGCAATTGAAGCCAAGGAAGGCGTTGAGGTAAAAGCTGAGAACCAAACCCTGGCAACAGTTACGCTGCAGAACTTTTTCCGTCTTTACAGCAAGCTAGCCGGTATGACCGGTACTGCGGCCACCGAAGCAGCCGAGTTTATGGCCACCTACAAATTAGGCGTAATCCCAATTCCAACCAACAAGCCGATGGTTAGAAAAGACCAGTCAGACCTTATATACAAAAACGAAGAAGTTAAATTCAACATGGTTGTTGAAGATATCGTCGATCGTCACGCCAAGGGTCAGCCAGTACTGGTTGGAACCACCAGCGTAGAAAAAAGCGAGTATCTCTCGGTGCTGCTTGCCAAGCGCGGAATAAGACATGAAGTTTTAAACGCCAAAAACAACGCCCGCGAAGCGGCCATCATTGCCATGGCCGGACGCTTTGGCTCGGTAACCGTTGCCACCAACATGGCAGGCCGTGGAACTGACATCATGCTCGGAGGAAACGCTGAGTTTCTAACAGTTGAGGCCGTTGCCAAAAAAGGACTGGTTTCTGAGCAAAGCCCAGAAGAATACGAAACCGCGTGGGCCACCGAGTTTGAAAAGATCAAGCAAGAAGTAGCTGTGGAAGCCAAGAAGGTCCTCTCAGTTGGCGGGTTGTATGTGCTTGGCACCGAACGTCACGAATCCAGGCGAATTGATAACCAGCTTCGTGGTCGTTCCGGTCGTCAAGGTGACGTTGGAGAATCCAGGTTCTACCTGTCTTTGACTGATGATTTGATGAGATTATTCAATTCCGGAGCAGCCTCTGCTTTGATGAACCGATCCGGTGTGCCCGACGATACCGCTATCGAATCCAAAGTTGTTTCCAGGGCAATTGCTAGCGCACAGTCGCAAGTCGAAGGCAGAAACGCAGAGATTAGAAAAAACGTTTTGAAGTATGACGATGTGCTAAATCGTCAGCGCGAAGCGATCTATGGCGACCGCAGGCGAGTTCTCGAAGGCGATGAGATAGCAACTCGGATTGATAAATTCCTAGAAGAAACCATTAGTTATCTTGTTGAGTCAACCCTTGCCACTAAGGATGATGTCTTGGCGAGCCTAAAGACTCTCTGGGTTGACCTAAAGGCCGTTTACCCAATTTCGCTTGAGATTGATGAGGTCCTTGCTGAGGCAGGAAGCATCTCAAGACTGACCGCAACCTTCCTTTCCAAGGAAATCATTAGCGACGCCAAGATTGCCTATAGAAAGCGCAGTGAATCAATCGGTGAGCAGGGCATGCGCGAGCTTGAAAGGCGAGTAGTGCTTTCTGTAATTGACAGAAAGTGGCGCGATCACCTGTATGAGATGGATTACCTAAAAGAAGGTATTGGTTTGCGTGCCATGGCTCAGCGTGACCCACTGGTTGAGTATCAGCGCGAGGGTTTCGTAATGTTCCAGCAGATGATGGGATCTATCCGCGAGGAAGTCATCACCTATCTATTCAACGTGGAAGTCAGCGTGAACCAGTCACCGGTGGATCAGATTAGACCACAGGCCAACCTAAGTTACAGCGCCCCTGGAGCTCCAGAAGAAGCCGCTGAGCCAGCTGTCGAACGCGCTCCATTGAATCGGGCAGCTGCCAGAAAGCAAGCTCAGGCCCAAAAAACCGGCAAGCCCAAAAAAGGAAGCTCCTTTTTCAAAGGCTAGATAAATCCAATATTGGTGGCTCGCCAGATGTTGTGGACACCTTCAAGTCGGATAGCAACAGCTTTTGATCTTCTGCCAGAGCTAAGAACCACAACTGATTCGATTACCCCCGCGCTCGGGTACTGGTATCTCACGCGCACCACATCGGTTGGTTGCACCTGCGGTTTTCTTCCGTGTTTCAACCGATACTGAGCTCTAGAAACCGCCCTTCTTTTTAGGGACTCATAGACATGTTCGTTCAAAACGTTTTGTAATTGATCAACTGACCGGACCCCTGAGATTACTTCGTTGACGGCTGTTGCAATAGCTGCAATAAATATCTGGGGCCGCCCAAGCGGCTGGGTTTCTGGTAAATCAGGCCCAAACTCAAGGTGTCTTTGGTTCTCATACCCCCTCGAGTGAATAGTGCTATCAATTCGAATATCTGGTTTCTTCACTTCACTCCCTTATTAGCCAAACTCAATTTGAGTGGCTTCAGGGTAATTGAACACGCTTGCGCTTTTTGCTGGCATTAATCACTTGTGTATAACTATTTAGCAATGTCGGCAGGTGCGAAATGATGTTGACATGACCACACTCACCAACTACGAACCTCAGGTTAAATCCCGCCATAGACAATCGCCGCTAATCCCAGAAGGTGCCAATTGCCTTCAAGTCGAATTAGCCAATAGCCTCACTCGCGAGCTGACCCAGGTGAGAATTAGCCGGTCCTTTGTTTTTGGCTTGCTCGAAGACAAGATGAGCTGGAGCCTGATTCGCCTAAATCAAGTTATGGCCCTTAGATTTCAGACCCACCCTCCTGATTCCTCAGCTGCAATCACTTGGACCCGCAAAGCTGCGGGAGAACTACTCGCATCACTTTTTCTTCCCGCCCCAGCAACCATTTGCTTTCAAAATGATCCACGTAAGAAAGTGAGCTTGGTTGTGTTGGGCGCAACAAGGGGGCTGGTCGCAACCGATAGCTACCGACTGCCCTTAATTCCACTCCAGGCACTTAGCTACCTCGAGATTTCCCCAAGCCAACTCAACCGAAAGGATTTCAACTCATGAAAATACTCAGAAGCCAGCCAAGCGGCAAGAGCCCAGTTTCCATTGCGCTATCTGCTCTTGTCGTACTTGGATCAGTACTTGGAGCTTGGTTCTTTATCGAAAGCAATAAAACCACAGAGGTCTTTCTGGTCACCAAGCAAGACCTGCCTTCGGGGGCAGCTCTAAACCTGAACAACCTAGAGAAGATAGAGCTCTCGCTTTTTGGTCTTGCGGGAGCCTACCTACGGCCAGAATCACTCCTGGAAGGTGCCTATCTACAAAGACCAATTGGCTCCGGTGAAACAATTCCGCTTTCAGCCATAACAACCCAAGATCAAGACAACTGGTCCAACTTGGTGCTCACCCCGCAAATACCCGTAAGCAGCCATGTAACCGTTGGTTCAAAAGTAGCCATCTGGGCCTCACCGTTACTTGAATTCCAAACTTACGGCGAACCAGTTTTGCTGGCCGTAGACGCTGAGGTAGTTGAGCTTATTGAACCAGAAAGCGGCTTTGCCAGCCAGCAGAAATCTCTAGAGCTAAGAGTCCCAACCGAGTCACTTCAATATCTTCTTGGAGCAATCTCTGGCCAAGCCTCGATTGCAATTACTGCTACCGGAGGTTCCAGCTAGTGCTGGAATCAATTGTTCGGTCACTACAAGCCGCTAAGAAACAAAATACAAAACCCGAACCGCAGATTATTGCCGTTACCAGCCCCCACGGCTCAACCGGTAAAACTACCGTGTCAATAAACATAGCTTTAGAGCTAGCGGCAGAAAAGTATTCGGTCCTGCTTATTGATGCAGACCTTGAAGGTCCCAGCATTGCAAACTACTTCTGCCTTTCAGAGCTTCCGGCCGGGCTAGTTGGGGCCCTAAGAATTGCGGGCCAGCAGCGATTTGATCAAACACAACTTGAAAGACTCAGCATCAAGATTCCTAAAAGTTCAATCACAGTTTTACCCGGAGTTATCTCAGACCAGGTCTTGGAGCTTACCAGAGAGAGTATCCAGGCAATTCTGGAAGTGGCCAAAGCAAGCTTTGACTTTGTTGTTGTGGACTTAGGTTCGCTAAAGCCAAAACATGAATTTGATCTAACCAGTGAGGTGGTTCGCATAAGTGATCAAGTGGTACTCGTGGCCCTTGCGGACCCAATCGGAATCTTTAGGCTGCTTAGAGTCGAGCAATACCTGTTGTCACTAACCGAGCAACCAAAGTTGATAGTAAATCGACTTAGAAACTCGGTTATTTCGCAGGCCAAGTCCGAGATCAAGACCACCCTTGCCGGTCTTGGTGCAATCGAGGCAGCGGCATT
>NZ_JBIILG010000050.1:0-6938 GCF_044232805.1 Rhodoluna sp. | reverse complement strand
AGCGGGAAATAGTGGACTCGAGAATCAACTCGACCAAGACCCTGGTTGCTGCAATAAACGCGGCCAAGAAACCACCGAAGGTTCTAGTTAGCGGATCGGCATCAGGCTTTTACGGCGAAGGTGGCACCGTGTGGCTCACTGAAGACAGCCCGAAGGGCGAGGGTTTCTTATCTGATCTTGCCAATGACTGGGAGCTGGAAGCTCACAAAGCCAGAACCCGGGTGGTGCTGGCTCGCACCACACTCGTCATGAGTCGAAAACTTGGTGCCCTAGGCAAACTGGTCCCACTAATCAAACTCTTTGTTGGTGGACCGCTAGGTTCTGGCAAACAATTCTGGGCTTGGATCAACTTGGTCGACGAAGCCGCTGCCATCATTCATTTGATAAATACTCCAACCGCCCACGGGCCATTCAACCTAAGTGCTCCGGAGCCGGCAACCTGCGAACAGATGGTTCAGGCTCTGGCTCAAGAGCTTGGCCGACCGGCCTGGTTCAGGGTCCCTGAATTTGCCATGAACCTGCTCATTGGCGAGGCGGCTAGAGAGCTACTTCTTGTCAGTCAAAAGATGACCGCAACTAAGCTTTTGGCCTCAGGCTTTCGCTTCAAATACCCGGACCTGGAATCTTCGGTTCGCTGGGTAGTTTCCAAAAACTAAAAGTAAATTCAAAACGAAGATTTACTCAATCTTTGACAAATAAAAAACCCCACTCCGAAGAGTGGGGTTTTCTATTATTGAAAGAAATTACTTCTTTGCAGCTGGCTTACGCTTTGCAGTCTTACGACGTGCTGGCTTCTTCGCTGCTACTGCTTTTTTAGCAGCTGGCTTGCGCTTTGCTGCAGTCTTCTTAGCAGCTGGCTTGCGCTTTGCTGCAGTCTTCTTAGCAGCTGGCTTGCGCTTTGCTGCAGTCTTCTTAGCTGCTGGCTTGCGCTTTGCTGCAGTCTTCTTCGCTGCTGGCTTCTTAGCTGCAGTCTTCTTAGCAGCTGGCTTGCGCTTTGCTGCAGTCTTCTTAGCTGCTGGCTTCTTCGCTGCAGTCTTCTTTGCAGCTGGCTTGCGCTTTGCTGCAGTCTTTTTCTTGGCTACTGCCATTTTCTTTACCTCTTTCACTTCAGCTGTGGTCTCGCTGGCGATATCTTGAGCTAGGTTGCCCATTGCCTTTGAAACCGGCTTTACGTTATTGCGGAATATTTTCTTTACTCGTTTTGTTACTCTTTTTGTTACTCGATCAAATGTGTTCACTCGTTTGCTCTCCTGATTAGATTGATTTAAGTCTAGTGATTTAGCACGAAATTACGCTGTAGCGCGTCTTTTTTTCAATATTGTGTTTATTTGCTCTTGCGTGTCGAAATTCTTCCTCGAGTTGCTAATTTCGGTTACGGATGCGACATTTGGTATTTCGAGCTCACCAATTCGACTTTTATATGCAGGTGAGGGTAGTGGGTTTGGAGTCCACGCTCTAGAGTCACTTTCCGCGTCAATACTGGGCAGAATGGCTTCTCTCCAGGTCTTCGCAAGGCTGGCAGTCAGCTCGGTTTTCGACTGAGCAACCTTTATAAGTGTCTTATTTAGTTCGCTAGAGGCCTTTATCGCCACCAGCAGCGCGAACAATCCCACTAGCATTCCAAGCCCGATTGCTACAAAAATTAGCGGGGTTTGGAACGCGAAAAACGCCAATGTGACCGATCCCAGGATAGTTAGGGTGGCCAAAACCGACATCGTGTTTTTTGTTCTTCTAAGCCTTCGAGATCGTTCAGTTGCAAGCCGAAGCCTTGATGCAACTGGCGCATTCACCGAAATCTTGGTGTTTTCAACCTGGGGCTTCAAGCCACTTGAAGCCTGAGCGTATCGCTCAGCCTCCACGCGGTTTTGAAACCAGGACGGAATAAAAACAACAACCCATAAGAATGCGATGACGAGCATCATCAATCCACCGAGTGCTGCGCTTTGATCCATACATCAAAGTTAGGGAAGGAAGTGCGGCGTGTCGCGGATTTGCGGTGGCGTGTTGGTTTATCAGTTCCACGGGTATTTTTGGGGTGGAACTTGTTTTCTTAAGAATCTATTCAAGATTCCCTCTGGAACTTCTTCTGCAGTCAAGGCGAAGATGTAGTGATCGCGCCAGTCACCATTGATGTGAATGTAGCGCTGCTTGATGCCCTCGTACCTAAAGCCCAGCTTTTCTATGACTCGTAGCGATGCAGCGTTTTCTGGCCTGACGTCTATCTCAACACGGTGTAGCCCAACCTGATTCATCAAATAGTCGGTCACAAGGGCAACCGATGTT
This sequence comes from Rhodoluna sp., assembly GCF_044232805.1. GTDB lineage: Bacteria > Actinomycetota > Actinomycetes > Actinomycetales > Microbacteriaceae > Rhodoluna. The sequence goes on along the minus strand of NZ_JBIILG010000050.1, from coordinate 4,655 downwards.
GGCGCAACACCTCTGCCTGCAACCTCTGGTGATACCCAGTAACCAATTACTGCAGAAGAAACTGAGCCATACAAAATGTTTGCAACGTTTAGTTGACCTTGAACCACTCCTTGAACCTCAATTACGAATGGCATCCCTGACTGGTCGTCTAATTGCCGAATTAGTCCTCGAAGTTGGGATCTGACATCAAACGAGTTTGGGGCTCCAGGGTTCGTGGCCTCCCAAGGTCTAAGCCATGCCCTGTTTCCAAGGATTAGTTTCTCTAGGGATTTGGCGTCTCTCATCTTCGCGATGCGCAGTTTTACATCGCCGTGAGTTAGTGCAAAAGAAAGAGCCACGATGGCTAGATTAGTGGCATGAGTGAGATTGTCTCGGAAGCCAAGAAAGCCCTCAGGCTTCAGATCTTTGCTAACCGAACGGATGAGCTCGCCAGGCAAACCAGTGGCCAATTTGCCGAATCTTTGTTGGCGCTTTCTTTGAAGCAAAATCACAAGCGAATTGGCTGCTACCTATCCTTTGGTTCTGAGCCTGCAACCGATTCCTTTATTGAACTAGCCAAGGCAGAGGGCATAGAAATTGCTTGCCCACGGATTGATTCCAATGGCCAGATGGTTATGGCCGTTTTAGAATCTGGAACTACGCAAAGTGCACTTGGCTTTAGAGAGCCAACGGGGCAAGTTATAGAACCCAAGGATTTGGACTTGATTGTTGTTCCCGCTTTGGCAATTGACTTTGAGGGTCAGCGCCTAGGAAGAGGAGCTGGCTACTTCGACAGATACCTTCAGCACTTCACGGGACCAACCGTTGGGCTCATATACGATGCGGAGTTTTTGCCAGAAATTCCAAGTGGGAGTCACGATGCGCCCGTTAGCCAGGTCGTAACGCAATCTCGAACCATAGACATTCCCTTTGCGCGTTAGAATTAGCTAAATCCCACTAATCCGAGAGAATTCATGCCCACCTACAGCTACGTCTGCAAGAAATGCGAACACAGCTTTGATTTGTGGCAGGATTTTGATGCTGAGGCAGAAACCCTTTGTCCAAAATGCGGTGGGGAATTGCGCAAGGTCTTTGGCCAACTGGGTGTGAGCTTTAAGGGAACTGGTTTTTATCGAACCGACTCTAGGCCAACGGAGTCAAGCAAACCAAAATCTAGTGACTAACCCCAGTGCGGCGGTTTGTCTTCGGCAAGTCTTTGATCGTTAGAGTCCCCGGGGTCTCCCCAAGCTGAAGCCGTGTCCTCAAAAGCGGGTTCACTGAGCTCAAAAAGCGGTTGTGCTTTCTTGGTTACCTCTATACCCAGGCTCATAGAAATAGATCTGGCTACCTGCTCGGGATCTGCAAACAACTCAAAGCTAGGAACCCTCAAATACATCCAGCCCATGGCTTCCAAAAGTGCCGGGCGAAGCCGGTAGCGCTCTGAAAGGTTGTATCCAAGGATGCCCCAGTCCGGCTCAACAATTGCTGCCTTGGCCCCGACCGAAGCAACTAGCTTGATCCTTGTCGAGAAATTAGTTCGCGTTGTAACCCCAAGCTTGGTTAGCCGAATGGCCAGATCAGCAATCATTGGATTCAGTTCGGCTTCGACCTTGAATGGGGCGACCCATTCAAGCTCATGCATCAAATCACTTAGCATCTCGACCCCAGGATTTGCCTTTGCTAGTAGGTCCTGGTTATCCAGGGCACTCACAATAGTCATTTGTTTTCTGGCTGAGACCAGCAGGTTAGCAAGGTACCTCTTACCGTTTGGATCAGAAAGCTGACCAAGTAGCTTCGGAGCTTGGCCCGTTAGGTCCTTTCCGAAGCCGAGACTAAAAATTATTCGATCGGCAACCCGATGAGCTAACTCTTGGATAGTAGTAATCTCGAATTTTTCCCGGCCATGACTTTCAAAAAATGGATCTAGATCAGCCCTGGTTTTCCTATTGGTCCTAAGAGCGGTCTCTAGCCTTTCAGCGTGCTTCGGGCTCGCTGTTGCAACCAGTAGAGAATCTTGTGGTGTGTAAGTGGCGTGACTGATCACGGCCTGAATCACCATCGATATCTCTTGATCCAAGCTCTCGGGCTGGTCAGAATTTCCTGCCACAACGCGCTCAAACTTTATGTTGTTTTGGCCAAAGTAGCTAGTGGCGGTTGGTTCAAAGATAATGCGGTCTTGATAGAACTCTTTGTTGATGTAATCACCCAACGCCTGGCCTGAAGTTCGATAGCTCCTTCGAAGAACCTCAAGAGGCAGCGACCTCCGGGCAGAGGTAAAGATGGACTCTGGCAAGCGAGCTGACTGGTCCTCTTGGGGTAGGCACTCGATGTTGAAACCGGTAGCTGCGGCGATTACGTCATCGCCAAAGACCACCACCTGATTAGATCGAACCAGCCCAGAGTAGTTTTCGGCGATGGAGGAACCGGCACCGTCAAGGACCAAGGTGACATCGAATCTTTCGCCTTTAGCCAAGGTTCTTGGGATCTCGTAAGGAGAAGCCAAAACCACTGGAACCAACGCTTGGTAAATGTTGGGAGCCAGTTGACTCACTTCGGAGATAACCGCGCGCTTGAGCTTTAGAAGTTCTTTCAGGGTCTGGGCCTCCGAAGGGTGATTTTCCAAAGCCTGCTTCCACTTTCCCGAAAGGCCGTAAGCCACGGTTTTGGCTCCGGCAGCAATCAATTCGGTTTCGGTGGCAGCGAATCGTTTTTCTATTTGGACAATCTCATTGCTATCGGCAGCCAGTGACCTGCCTGATCTTTCAAGTAGTGTTTCAAGAGCAGATTTCCACCAAGCTAGTTCCAGTTCAGCCGGCAGGTCGTCTTTGCCGGTGTGTAAATTGGCTAGCTCAACAGCCAGCGGGCCAAGCCCCGCTTCCTCAAGTCGCTGGGTCGTCATCGATCTCTCGTCGTAGTTGTCTAAAATCTTGGTGTCTTCCGAAAGCGAACGAAGGGTTTTGGTTAGCTCAGTAAGTGGTAAAGATATAAGCGGCGCACTAAGTGTCACATCACTCAGTAGTGCTTGCAGCTCACCGAGTTCACTGACAAATAGGTTCAGTGCCTGCTGGGCTTCTTTGATTCCCAGTGGAACCTGCGGCGGTTTGGCAACTAGGCAATTCTTTCCCCAAGCATCGCGCTGCAGTTGAATTGCCTTGAGCGATTGGTGCATGTCCGATACGTGCAGTCCTGGGCGAAGGTATTCCTTGGCAAGTTTTTTCAGTCGGCTGCGATTTGCCCCAGACATAACCGACTTGTCTTTTCTTGGTGCGGTAGCCAATATCAATTCAGTCAGCGGGCGATCAAATACCTCTGGCTTGAACTTGTCCAGCGTTTCTCGAATTTCAATAAATAGCTCAAGGTAATTCACCCAGTCAGCCACGCTCACGGCCGGCTTGAACTCGACGGTCTTGGTGAACTCGGCAAGCTGGCTGGAAAGATCCTGGAAAGTGTTTTCATATAGCGATTTGGCCAGTTGCAGCTTGCTTGGAACATCCAATGGGTTTTCGAACTTGGCCAGGAACCAAGCGGAGTCGTTGGGGCCAACCTCAAACATTCCAAGCTCTTGGGCTTGGCTAAGTAAGGTTCCTGCGAAAGTTAGGTCGCGGTGGCGACCGAGCTGGTCGGCATCGATTCTGGCCTCGTTGATTGGCGCCCTAGGGGATCCAGACAACCGGGCTAGCTCCTCAAGGGCCTGCTCGATGCTGACTCCTAGCTCGCCGTCTACTTTCTCAAAGTCGGCGAAATAGTTAGCCACTTCTTCTCTGGCGCGATCGCGCCGCGCGGCTAGTTCTGTGTAGTTCACCGGTTGCGCCTTCTCGTTACGAGATATCGCACTGATCATGTCTAGCCAAGTGGAACTAGATCTGATTCCAAGACCGGGCAATCCAACTTGGGTAAATCTGGTAGCTAGCTCATCCAGAGTCTGTTGTCTAGGTGCCAATACCAAGACTCTTTTGCCCTGGTGGGCAAGTGCACTAGCAAGAAGTACAACGGTTTGCGTATAGCCACACCCTGGTAAAGCCTCAACCGCAAAGCTAGTTCCAGCTAGTGCTCTGGAGACAATCCTGGTTTGAGTGCTGTCCGAATCTGTTACCGCTATTGGGTCCGCGATGCCTTGCTCATAAGACTCAGCGTTGGAATCCAGTTCGGTTAGAAACAGATTTGTAACCGGGTGCTCGATATCTTGAAAGTCGGATGCTAAATCACTAGCTGCTGAGGAGAAGTTACCGATAGCGAGTACTCGGCTGAACTCAAGATTTGCTGACTCATCCGTGAGAGAAGAAATGTGGTCTAACACGCGAACTGGAATTGGGTCTGATCCGACTTGAACCATTGATAGCAAATCTTCAGCGTTTAGCTTTACCCCGTAGTGCCGAAGTAGCGCTGGAGCCAACGCTGGATTGACGATGGCTTTTCTGGAAAGACTTAGTTCAAAATCATCGTGCTTAGTTAGAAGGTTCACTGGCCAAAGCAAGATCGGCATCCGAAGCTCATGGCCATCAGATCGCAAGTCCAGAAGCCCGCTTGCCAAGTAGAGACTCTCGATACCGAATTGCTCCGCGAGCGAGTCCTGCTTGTGCTTGATGCGATTGGCGGCGGAATAGGCCCTGGAGAAAGATAGGGAGTCGCGAATCAGGTTAGAAAGCAGGGTTGGCCTGCCGGTAACAAACTGAGCC
>NZ_JBIILG010000005.1:0-59836 GCF_044232805.1 Rhodoluna sp. | reverse complement strand
GGTAACGACGAGTCGTCTTCAGGGGTCGCAGTCAATTTAGGCATGGTCATAATTCTACAAGTAGGCTTTGATTAAGATGACCAAGATTCTCGTGCTGGATAACTATGACAGCTTCGTATACACGCTCAGTGGCTATTTACAGCAGCTTGGCGCCACAACCGACGTTGTGAGAAACGATGCCGTTAGCGCGAGAGAGCTTCCAGAGCTCATGAAAAAGTACGACGGAGTACTAATTAGCCCCGGACCTGGAACCCCCAAGGATGCCGGGCTCAGCATCAATGTTGTTCAAATCGCCCTAGAAACCAATCAATCTGTTTTTGGAGTTTGCCTCGGTCACCAAGCAATCGCAGAGGCTATGGGAGCAACCGTTACCAGTGCTGAAGAACTAATGCACGGTAAGACTAGTGAAGTTGAACACGACAACAGCCTGGTATTCAAAGACGTCCCTAAATCCTTCAGGGCAACCAGATATCACTCTCTGGCTGTTGTCGATAACACGGTGCCTAAAGATCTAGTTGTAACCAGCCGCACCAAAGGTGGCGTAATCATGGGTCTACAGCACAAATCAAAACCCATTTACGGAGTTCAGTTCCACCCGGAGAGTGTGCTCACAGAAGGCGGTTACCAGATGCTTGGAAACTGGCTTGAATCAATTGGACTCAAAGGAGCCGCGACCAAAGCTAAAAAGCTAACGCCGATGATAAAGATCTAGTTGCTATGGGCTCGGCGACGGCGACGGCGACGGCGACGGCGACGGCGAAGTTGTTGGTGAAGGTGAAGTTGTTGGAGTCGGCGTAGGAGTCGGCGTACCGGCAATACAATTCAAAATCAATGTAATGGTTTGTTTCTGTGCTGCGAGACCAGCCGGAATTGACTGAGAGGCAACTATGGTTCCTGCGGAGCCTCCACTAGAAGTACAGGTAGCTGATGGTTGAACCAGTACGTTGAAGCCAACATCAGTTCCCTCCATCGCGCGCCTAGCATCGGTTGCCCCCATGCCAACCACGGATGGAACCAGTACCTGACCGTCAGAGACAAGAAGCTTTACAGCGGACCCATCAGAAACTTGCTCGTTAGCAGCCGGGACAGATTCAATGACTTCACCCTTGGCTATAGTTGCGGAGTTTACTGATGTGATTCCACCAAGGATCAAACCAGCTTTTTCTAATTCTTCTTTAGCTTCTGCTTCAGTTAGACCAGACAACAGCGGAACTGCTGACTCGGATTTGCCTGAAGATACGTATACATCGATCGTGGTTCCGGCTGGAACTTTTCTACCACTCGGTGGATCAGTTCTGATGATTAGGCCTTCTTTTACAGACTCGTTTACTTCTGCAACCCTTTGAACTAGAAGACCCTGGTCTTTCAAAGTTTTACTTCCATCAGCAAAAAGCTCACCAGTTACATCAGATACCTCAACACCGGTTGCACTGTTTGAATCGATTGGAGAAAAAGCTCCACCTAGGGCCACTAACCAAATAATCAAACCAACAAGCGTTACAGCAACACCAGAGCCAACACCCCAAAGCAATTTAGGGGAGGGTAGCTCTTTGGCAACTCGTTCGCGAACAGTTATTGTCGTGGTTGGTTCGCCAGAGGCATATTCGATACCTATTTCTTTGAAGAAATCATCAGCGCTCACAGACTCAATAACCTCTGTTGGCATTGCCTGTTGCTCTGAAACAACGGTTGTCTTTGGAGTAAATCCCGTTTTAGGAATTGACTCCCCACGAATGGCTGCTAGCAGGTGCTCACGGAATTCTTCAGCAGTTTGAAAACGCTCTTCACGGTCTTTAGCCAAAGCGTGTAGAACAACCCGGTCCAGTTCAGGCGTGATTTCTGGATTGTGCTCAGAAGGAGTTGGGACTTTTTCACTCACGTGTTGGTAAGCAACCGAAACCGCAGTGTCACCTTTGAATGGGGGTCTTCCCGCCAACATTTCGAATAGCAAAACACCCATCGAATAAAGGTCGGTTCGAGAATCTACAACTTCTCCACGGGCTTGCTCTGGAGAGAAGTACTGGGCTGTTCCAACAATTCCAGCGGTGTGTGCCTGAGTTTCTGAGGAATCAGCGATTGCCCGGGCAATCCCAAAGTCCATGACTTTTACCTGGCCATCATTGGTGATCATGATGTTTGAAGCCTTTATGTCCCGGTGGATGATTCCGGCTTTGTGAGAAACCTCGAGAGCACTAAGAACGCCCTTGGCGAAGTCAACTGCTTCTTTCAGGCTTAGCTTCTTGTCGTGCATGATGTCTCGAAGAAGACGTCCGTTGACGTATTCCATGATTATGAAAGGAGTCTTGATTTGGCTTCCGTTTGAATCGGTTGAAGACTCTTCGCCGGCATCGTAAATGCGAACGATAGTTGGGTGTGCCATCTTGGCCGAAGCCTGGGCTTCTTTGGCAAAACGAGACTCAAGAGATTCGTCGTTAGCTAGATCTGACTTTAGGAGCTTGATAGCCACCTTGCGTCCGAGGCGAAGGTCGACACCTTCAAAAACATCAGCCATACCTCCGCGCCCAATTAGCTCGCCAACTCTATAGCGGCCAGCTAAGACGCGTTCTTGCTCAGACAATTGTTTCTCCCCAACTCTTCTTGTCCAATAATACCAAGCGCATTCTCACTAGCCGCCTCCGCTGGAACTTGGGCTAGGACTTGGAGTAACTGTGGGGCTAGGACTTGGAGGTACTGTGGGTGACGGGCTAGGACTAGGTGCGGCTTCTCCTTGGATGTAATAAAAAATTCTCACGGTCGAACCAACAGCTACCTGTCCAAGCCCCTCGGCTTGGTAAACGTCCAAAATTCTTGGATCAGTTGGGTCTAATGCCTCACCTGCGACAGCATCCACTAAAAGGCCCTGTTGGGTCAAAAAGGTCGTTGCATCGATGACCTTCTTACCAACAACATCAGCCAGAAAAACACTCACGGTGGAAATCGGCCTGTCGGGATCAGGCGCGGCGGGCCGCTTGGAAACAGAAATAGAAGAAGGGCTTGGAGAAGGGTTTTGTTCAGAAACCAAGCTCATAACAATTGCAATCATCACGCCACCAGCGGCTACCACCAAAACTCCAATGAGCGCCAGCCAAGGCCAAACAACTGGCAACTTTGCTACGGGCTCAGTGTCTGGCGTCGTAGCTGTGTCATTCACTCTTGTCACAGGAGCACTTTGCGGATCGAACACTTCCGTGGCCGAGACGCCTTCAAGCTGCAACCTAAGTGCTCTTGCCCTATTTGATAAATCAAGAGCACTGCCAGGACGCTGATTTGGTTTCTTTGCTAAACAAGACAAAATAAGCTCTTGCACCCGTTTGTCTATGTCATCACCTATAGCCGGTGGCTTGTCATTTATCTGGGCCATCGCGATAACCATTTGAGATTCCCCAGTAAAAGGTCTTCTTCCAGTTAGCGCTTCGTAGGCAACAATTCCAAGTGAGTAAATGTCAGTCGATGGTGTCGCAGGCTTTCCTGTGGCCTGCTCAGGAGATAGGTATTGAACTGTGCCCATGACTTGACCAGTTGCGGTTAGAGCAACTTGATCGGCAACTCTGGCAATACCAAAGTCGGTGATTTTCACTTTTCCAGAAGGGGTAATAAGCAGGTTTCCTGGCTTGATGTCTCTGTGAACAAGTCCGTCTTCGTGAGCTGCGTGCAGCGCTTTAGCGGTTTGCTCAACAATGCTTAGAACTTCAATTTCAGTAAGACGAATTCGCTTTTCAATTATGCGAGCAAGTGAGTCTCCGGCAACAATCTCCATAACCAGATAAGCCGAACCGGAGCCCTCTCCGTAGTCGTAAACATCGGCGATTCCAACGTGGTCCACTCGAGCAGCATGACGAGCTTCAACGCGGAATCTTTCTAAGAAGCCTGGATCACCCATGAACTCAGGCTTGAGAATCTTTATTGCGACATCGCGGAGAATAACCTCGTCGTGCGCTCGCCAAACCTCACCCATACCTCCAATGGCAATGCGATCAACTAGTCTGTATCTATTTCCATAAATCTGCCCGGCTTCTGGTTTCATTTACCAAGCACCACCCGGAAAAACTCTCTAGCAACGGGTGCAGCGGTTGCATTTCCGCCGTAGCCGCTGTCTCTTCCACCACCGTCTTCAATGACGACGGCAATTACAAATCTTGGGTTAGTCGCTGGAGCAAAACCGGTGAACCAAAGAGTTGGTCTAACACCCTCGCCGTTTTCGGCAGTTCCGGTCTTGCCCGCAACTTCCATGTCGGCTATCTCCGCGTTAGATGCAACACCGTTTGATACGGAATCGATCATCATCAACTTGATACTCTCTGCAGTTGCAGCAGTAATCGGTTGTGAGAACACCTGGGGTTGAGGCGCATCAATAACAGAGAGATTTGGGCTAATGACGCTTTCGATGAGGTTTGGCTTCATTAGAACTCCACCGTTAGCAATTGCTGACGAGATCATGGCCATTTGAAGCGGTGTTACTCGAACGTCATACTGCCCAAAAGAACTCAAAGCGAGCTGTGCATCGTCTAGTTCTGGAGGAAAGTAACTCGGGGTGACCATCATCGGAATTCTAAGTTCCTTGCCAAACCCAAAAAGTTCTGCCTGGGCGCGCAATCGATCTTGACCCAGGCCCAACCCAATTTCAACAAATGGGATATTGCAACTAAGAGACAATGCTTTAATTAGGGAAACGGTCGGCCCACCACTACCGCAAGCTCGTTGGGTTGAGTTAAAAACTTCAGAAGTTGATCCAGGAAGCTGAATCGAAACCGGGTTCTGTAGTGTCGAGTCATTGGTATACAAACCAGATTCCAGTGCCGCAGCTGCCACCACCAGCTTGAAAACTGAGCCCGGGTGATACAGGTCTCCGCTAATTGCTTTATTGATAAGTGGATTAGTTGGGTCAGCTTCTAATCTCGCGTAGTTATCAGCAACGACTTGGTTGTCGTGGCCAGCTAGCTCGTTGGCATCAAAACTGGATTTAGAAACCATAGCAAGGATATTTCCGGTCGCTGGGTCAAGAACCACTACTGAACCTTGCAGATCCCCAAGAGCATCCCAAGCGGCCTGCTGCATTACAGGATCAATAGTTAGCTCAACTGCTGCACCGGACACTGGGTTTCCCGAAAGCACCGCGTTGAACTTCTCAAAAAACTGAGAGGAGCTTTGTCCGGAAAGATAAGAGTTAAGCGCTGCCTCCACGCCTGTTGCTCCTCTATAAACCGAGAAGTATCCAGTAACCGATGAGTACATCGGATCTTTGTAAACGCGCAAATACTTGTAAGCGTCGTCTGCCTCAACCGAGCTTGCTATTGGCTTTCCATCAACCAAGATCGGTCCACGAAGGGTTTTGTAACCCTCATACAAACTTCTTACGTTCCTTGGGTCTTCGGCTAAGGCTTCACTGTCCACCGCTTGAATCAAAGAAGCCGAGATAAACAGCGCAATAAACATTGTCGCCACAACTAGCGATACTCTCTTGAGCTCTCTAGTCATCGTATCACCAACTTAGAAGCGTGATCGGTTGTCGAGTCTGAGAGCCGAAGCAGCATCGCGATTATTACCCAGTTGGCAAACAGAGACGAACCACCAGCGGCCAGCAACGGGGTAGTTAGTCCGGTTAGAGGCAGAAGTCTTGTTACCCCTCCAATCACCACAAACACCTGGAGGGCAATAACAAAGGCGAACCCAACGGCTAGAAGCTTCGCAAATTCATCGCTGTGGCTGAAGCCAATTTTCAGGCCCCTTGCAACCAACAAGAAGTAGAGCGCGAGAATTGCAAAGAATCCAATTAGCCCCAACTCTTCGGCGAGGCTAGCAATAATGAAATCACTTTCGGCAAGTGGAACCAGCTGCGGTACCCCACCACCTAATCCTGAACCAAAAACGCTTCCATTAGACATGCCAAAAATTCCCTGAACGATTTGGTAACTACCACCCGCGGCGTCATAGTTTTCTGCTGCGAACGGGTTCAACCAAGTGTCGAATCGCCTGGAGACGTAGTCCAAAACCCGAGAAGCCACCAAGCCGCCGGTGACCAACATAGCTACGCCAATACCGGCATAGAAGGCTCTTCCAGTAGCGACATAGATCATCACCAAGAACAACCCGAAGTATAAAATGCTGGTTCCAAGATCGCGCTGCAAAACCAGGACAAGAATGCTGGCTAGCCAAATCAAAAGAATTGGGCCAAGGTCACGGCCGCGCGGAATTCTAATTCCCGCAATCTTTCTACCAACTACCGCTAGTGAATCCTTGTGGTTCACAAGGTAACCGGCAAAGAAGATAATTAGTGCAACCTTTGCAAGTTCACCTGGTTGGAAGGTAATGCCAAAAAGTGAAATCCAAAGCGTCGCACCGTTGATTGTGGTTCCAATCACTGGAAGCATGGGAAGCAACAACAAAAATATTCCAGCAAACATTGCTGTGTATACGTAGCGTCGCAAAAAAAGCTGCGATGGAATCAAGTAAACAACCGCTGCAGCTACACCCATAGCAAGCGCAGTCCAGAGCACTTGCCTAAAAGCAAACAGCTCAGTTCCGCCAGATGCGATGGTTGCAAGATCTAGCCGGTAGATCATTGAAATACCTAATCCGTTTAAAACAAAAGCAATAGGCAGAATAAGCGGATCTGCTTCGGAGGCTTTTTTGCGCAAAATAAAGTGCACAACTAACACAAAAATCACAGGCGGTAGCCAATAGGTGAATAAGTCAACTGTCATCTTCTCGAGAATTGACAGCTGCACCTGGGCTAGTTCAAAAGCATTTAGGCCAGCTGCAAAAAACAACAGCAGCGCTTCGAGGTTCCTACTTCTTGGAACAATCTTGACTAACTTTGAAATATGAAGTGCGCCAGTAAAAGTACTCAACTACTCACCACCAAGTTGAGAAACGATTCTTTGGGCCTCTTCGGGAGACTCTGCAGTTATGGAGCGCTCGAGGGCTTCGCGCTGGAAGTCGGTAAGTGAATCAACCGAAACATCGGTTACTTCATAGACACTTGAGAACTTAAAGGGACCTAGTTCCTCTTTGATGCCCTTGAAAATAACTACGTAGCCATCATTGATTGCAACGAAATAACGGGTTTGTGTGTATTCAATTGCCAAGAACAATCCGTAGCTAGCTACTGAAATCAGTAGCAAGTAGGTAGCAATCTGTCTAAATCTTCGTGCTCGAACGCGTCCCTTGGTTTCTTTCAAGATTTTTTCTAGCAGCTCTTCTGACTCCGGCTCAAAGCTAACGGGGTCTTCTGGTTTTTGAAGAAGCTCAAGAAGCGTCATTGGGTTTAGCAGTCGTAGTACTTGAAGACCCTTGCGCTGTTCGATTACTACTTCGTTGGCTGCAGAGCCAACCAAAATTCTGCCGGGTGAAAACTCAATTTCATCTTGGGCGTCAACAACGTCTACTAAAATAACGGTGACATTGTCTGGAGCACCAAACTCAAGAGCTTCACCGACAAGCAATTCACCGGCTTCTTGGATGTCGACATTACTTAGAAGGATGTTTTTCATGAGCTGATCTGGAACCACACCCGAGAGCCCATCACTGCAGGCCATCCAGCGATCACCGGGTTTGGTTTCGTATGTGTCAATGTCAACTTCTGGGAACTGTTCGATATCTCCAAGTACTCGCATCAACACACTGCGGCGCGGATGCACCAAGGCTTCTTCCTCGCTGATTCGACCGGTGTCAACCAGTCTTTGGACGAAGGTGTGGTCGGTGGTGATCTGCTTCACTACACCATCACGGGCGAGATAAATTCGTGAGTCGCCGATGTGAGCGATGGTCACCTTGGTACCAGTTACCATCATTGCCGAAAGAGTTGTACCCATTCCGGTGATTGCTGGATGCTGTTTCACGCTGGCATCAATTTTTTGCTTGGCTTGGTAAATGTAGTCAATTAGTTTCTGCTCAGCTTCAGCGCTGGTTGCTAGAGGCTCGTCAGCAAGTGAAATGTGTTGCGATGCGATTGCCGAAGCGATATCTCCTCCAGCGTGACCACCCATACCGTCGGCGACAAAAAACAGATTTACTCCGGCATACCCGGAGTCTTGATTCGAGGACCTAACTCGACCAATATCGCTGGCCGCAAATGAAACTGTCTTTATCGGCAAGAGTTAGGCCCTTAGCTCGAAGGAAGTCTGGCCCACTCGGACCTGAGTGTTCAAGGGAACGACGGTAGTTGTAGTGATTTTCTTCCCATCCAGCAAAGTCCCGTTTGTTGAATCAAGATCTTGAACTAACCATTCGCTATTTATGAATACCAACTTGGCGTGATGGGTGGAAGTGTATTCATCGTCAACGATTAAATCGCTGTCTCCAGCCCGGCCAATAGTAAGTTGTCTTCCAGAAAGCGCTATCTCGGTGCCGATTTTTTCTCCGGCAGTAACCACAATCTTGGTGGCTTTTTGTTCAGAAGGCTTGGCGCCAGCGGGGTTTGAACCAGAGGCGGGAACAAATGCGTTTGGAAGGTTTGCGGAAGCAACCTTGGAAACTACTTTCTGGCCGAAGAGGTCTGCTCTAATCACTGAGATGATGCTGAAAATGAATATCCATAGCAAAACCAGAAAACCAGTGCGAACCAGAAACAAAGCTAATTCACTCACTTGGCCCTCGCTATCACGTTGAACAGAAAACTAGTTCTTCCTGCTGAAAAAGCGGTTCCGTTTTGGAGCACCACTTGGTCAATCTTTCTACCGTTCACTTTGACTCCGTTAGTAGACCCTAAATCGCGCAAAACCGCGCTGGAGCCATCCCAAAGGATCTCAAAGTGCTTTCTACTTAGACCATTGTCCCCGATTTGGATGTCTGCCGTGGAATCTCTTCCAACCGTGGTTTTTGAAGAAACCAAGGAATGGATTACTCCACCCACCTCAAGAACCGGCATCCAGGCTATGTCTAACTTCTTGCTGCTGGAAACTACAGATAGCTGACCCAAGGCCAAGGAGGCATCTTCGGCAAGGGAAATCTCCAGCACTTCCCCGAACTGGAATCTCTGGCTCTTAGCGTGCTCCGAACAAAGCTTGGTGAGCTCTTCTACAAGAGGCTCACCTAAGTCATTAAGCCTTTCATGGTCTTGGAGGCTTAGCCGAACCAAGTAGCTATTGGGTACCAGGATGCGCTCGCGGCTAAGAATGGATGCCTTGGCACCCATTTCTTGCTTGATGGCCGATGCTATCTCCACTGGCTCTAGGCTTGATTTGAAAGTTTTGGAAAACAGTCCAGTAACTTTCTTTTCAAGACCTTTCTCGAACTTATCGAAGAATCCCAAGACATTCCCTTGTTCGGCGGTAAGTGTCCAGTTTACCAACATCACCAGTAATCAACTGATAAAAAAAGCTCCAACACCTAATAACTGCCCGAAACGCGCTTACTTGATTGATTTAGGATTCTCTACATGAAGAAAATACTGATTTTTCTAGAGGAAGTACGCTCCGCAATTCGTGAGGGAACGTACCGGCAGAACATGAAGATTTATTTTCTCTCCAGAATCGCAAAACTTACTGTAAGCATTCTTGCTTTGATTTCCAAGTTACCTGGAATTTCCGGGCTACTTAAATTCCAAACTGGAAAGTTTGGTTTTTTTGTCAGAGACACTTACTTCCTCACTCACAACGCAGGACTTTTGTCTTGCAGCACACTCACTTTGTCTGACATCACAGCAACTGGCCGCACAGTAAGAATAATCAAATCAAACTTTGGCATGAGTCTTTACAAGAAGTGGATCCTAAGAAACAATTGGAAAAGCTATTTTCAAACCCCTCTACATACGAACTCGTCTGAGTTGGAATTTACCGATGGCAAAACCTACCCCAAAGACATTCATGACTGGTGGGGAAAGGACTACTCTGCAATTCCATTCAAAGATGTGCTAGCCACTGTCGGTTTATTTTTTCGTCTTTCGCCCAAGGTTGTGAAGTTATCTGATGGCTTTGTTGAAAAATACGGGATTAATTTAGAAGAAACCATCGGTGTGCACTACCGAGGTACTGACAAGCAAACTGAGATAGAAACCCCAAGCCTCACGGAATTCATATCGCACACTAGGCAGTTCATGCAGGAAATGGCTAACCCAAAGATTTTGCTGCTAACCGATGAGCCTGCTGTCGTAAACGGTTTCGAAGGGGCTTTCCCGAAAGCTGTGATAACTATAAGTGAACTTGCAACGCCCGGTGGTTCACTTGGAGCACACATACTTGATTCTAAAGAACCCGAAGTTCAAGGGCAGACTTTTCTCGCAATCCTATCTTTGGTATCTAAATGCAAAAAGGTAGTCACTCACACCGGAAACGGAGCACTTTGGGAAGTGCTGTTTAGGGGAAGTACCGATGATCTTAAGCAGGTTAGGAACCATGAGCTTTAAGAGCGAACAACTCTGTTTACGGGAGCTTTACTATCCAACTGTTGCGCCGATGCGCTTACCCCTGGTGTGTGAGGGGCTGCAGGCTAGATTCTCTGTAACCTGCGCGCATTCGTCGCAAAGCAAAATCAAATCTCTACAGGCCATAGATGAACAGTCACGGAATTTCTTGGTTGGACCATCACACGCTTCACACTCACCTATCACCTTGGTATCTGGTGAGAAGTCGATATCCATTCGGTCATCAAAAACATAGAGCGAACCTTCCCAGAGGCCTTTATCGCCGAATGCTTCTCCGTAGCGAACGATCCCACCCTTGATTTGATAGACCTCCTGAAAGCCTCGGTTTTTCATTGCAACCGAAAGAATTTCGCAGCGGATACCGCCGGTGCAGTATGTGACAACAGGCTTGTCTTTCAGGTGATCAAACTTTCCTGATTCGATTTCCTTCACAAAGTCATGAGTCGTTTCAACATCGGGCACTACAGCATTCTTGAACTTGCCAATCTTTGATTCAAATGCATTCCGACCATCAAAGAAGACGACTTCATCGCCTCTTTCAGCAACTAGCTGATTTACCTCTTCTGGCTTTAGGTGTTTACCGCCGCCGATTACTCCTCTAGGTCCTACCTGAAGCTCTTCTGGAGCCCCGAAGGCGACCAGCTCTTTTCTGGAGCGAACGCGAAGTCTCGGAAAGTCATTTCCGGTGCCATCAGACCACTTGAAATCGATGCGGTTAAATCCTGGATATTCCTTGGTTGCTCTGGCGTACTTCTTTAGAGCAGTCATGTCGCCACCTAAGGTTCCGTTGATGCCGTGCTTGGAGATAAGAATTCGCCCCTTGAGGCCTAAAGATTCACACAGGGTGCGCTGCCAAAGCTTCATGGCCTCAGGGTCGGGCACCGGCGCAAAGCCGTAGTAAAGGATAATTTTCTGGAGTTCCACATGAAAAAGCCTAGCCTCTAGAACCTTCTAGGATGAAGTAATGAATTTGTCTCCAGGCATTGACGCCAAAGCACTGAACCCAGCGACCAGACCCCAAGATGACCTGTTCAGGCATGTCAATGGCAAGTGGCTAGACACCACTGAGATTCCAGAGGACAAGGCCATCTATGGTTCATTTCACATGCTTGCTGACGCATCCGAGGAAGCAGTCAAGTTGATTTTGGAGGAGGCTTCCGCAAACCCAACACCGGGAGTCAGCCAGCAAATCGGCGACCTCTACGCCTCTTTCTTGGACGAAGGAAAAGCCAATGCTCTTGGCGCCAAACCCATTGAAGCTGATCTTGCACGCATCAAGGCACTGGCCAATCTTTCAGAGGTCACCACCATGCTTGGTGAGTTTGAAAGAACTGGAGTCAGCGGGCTGTTTGGAATGTATGTCGATAACGATCCAAATGATCCAACCAGATACCTAGTGAACCTATACCAAGGCGGCCTTGGTCTTCCCGACGAAGCGTATTACCGCGAAGAAAAGCACGAGAGTATTCGCGAGGCTTATGCAGTCCACATTCAAAAAATGTTGCAGCTAGCTGGCTGGGAACAAGCGGCAGCTAAGGATGCAGCAGCAACAATCTTCGAATTCGAAACTAAGTTAGCTTCAAATCACTGGAACAATGTTGAAACCAGAGATGCCGAGAAAACGAACAACCTCACAAATTTTGATTCGCTAAAAAAGCTAACTACTACCTTTGATTGGAACTTATGGTTTGAGGGCGGAAAAATCAGCCCGAAGGTTCTAAACGAGTCGATAGTGATGATGCCGTCATTCTTCGAATCCCTGAAAGAAACTTTCTCGGAAGCAAACCTAGAGGCCATCAAGCTTTGGATGAGCTGGAAACTTATCAGCCAAGCAGCGGCCTATTTGTCTCAAGATTTTGTGGACGAAAGATTTAGTTTCTACGGAACAACATTGACAGGGGCACCTGTAAACCGCGCTCGCTGGAAGCGAGCCGTGAGCTTGGTTGAGGGCTCGCTTGGTGAGGCTGTTGGAAAGATATACGTTGAGAAGTACTTTCCAGTTAAGGCCAAAAAACGCATGGACGAGTTGGTTCAGTATCTAATCGATGCCTATAAGGACAGCATCGAGAATCTTTCTTGGATGAGCGATGAGACCAAGAAGAAGGCTCTTGTAAAGCTAACCAAGTTCACACCAAAGATTGGTTACCCAGTGAAGTGGAAAGACTACTCGAGCATCAAAATCGATCGCAATGACTTGATCTCAAACGTCAAAAACGTCACCTCTTGGAATCTTGATCGTGAGATGAAGAAAATCGGTTCACAGCTGGATCGTGACGAGTGGTTCATGACCCCACAAACAGTAAACGCCTATTACAACCCTGGCTTCAATGAGATTGTTTTTCCGGCAGCTATTTTGCAGCCACCGTTTTTCTCTTTAGAAGCGGATGACGCCGTTAACTTCGGGGCAATCGGAGCGGTAATCGGTCACGAGATTGGTCATGGATTTGACGACCAAGGATCAAAGTATGACGGCGATGGTGCACTCATTAGCTGGTGGAGCGATGAGGACCGGTCAGCTTTTGAGAAACTGACTTCTAGTTTGATTTCGCAGTTCAATGGACTTTCTCCAGAGCAACTCTCCGACGACCATAAAGTCAACGGCGAGCTAACCATCGGAGAGAACATCGGAGATCTTGGTGGACTTGGAATTGCTTATAAGGCTTATCTGATGTCACTAGGGGATAAAGAGCCTGAGCTAATTGATGGTCTAACCGGCAAGCAAAGACTATTTTTATCTTGGGCACAAGCCTGGCGAACGAAGGGACGAGATGAAATGGTCTTGCAACGACTAGCAACCGACCCACACTCACCTCCCGAGTTTCGGTGTAACCAGATTGTTCGAAACATTGACGCTTTCTACGAAGCATTTGAGCTGAGACCTTCTGACAAACTTTGGTTAGAAGAGTCCAAGCGAGTGAGTATTTGGTAAATGAAACTATGGCTCAGAGTTATCTATCAGCTAATGAGCTGGAGATTTAGATCAAAGATAAACATCAATGAAGTAGCTAAACGCCGCTTCAGGGTTTGGCCAACAGATCTAGATATTTACGCTCACATGAACAACGGTGTTTTTCTCACCATTATGGATTTAGGTCGCTATGACCACGGCAAGAGAACCGGTATTTGGAATAAATGGAACAAAATCGGTTGGTATCCGGTGGTGGTAGCAGAGAACATAACTTTCAGAAAGTCCCTACAGCTTTGGCAAACCTTTGATCTGGAATCAAAAGTTATTGGTTGGACCGACGAGGCATTCTATTTTGAACAAAGATTTGTGGTTGGCAAGGAGATATACGCCAGAGCAGTAGTTCGAATCAGGTTCCTGAAAAGATCTCGTGGCATCGTTACCCCCAAGGAAATCTTGGAATACACGCCTTGGAACGGCCCGCTTCCGATTCTCCCGCAGTGGGTTGCCAACTGGTCAGCTGCCTCGTCTTTGCCTAAGGGTAGAGACCCAGCGCCTAGCGAATGGGAATGACTGCAAAGATGAATCGTAGGGCTCTTTCTGAACAAGCGGTATCGATTACTCAACACCGGTTTGGTTCATTACAAGAGAGAATTATCTAAAGAGAGGTTAATTAAATGACCGAGCTACCCATTATTCGATCTTTTCAAGACGAACAAGGCATCGAGATCAAGTTTTACGAATGGCCAGTTGCCGACCCTAAAGCAGTTGTTCAAATTGCTCACGGACTCGGCGAGCACGCCAGACGCTACGACCAGATGGCTGCGGTTCTAAACAGGGCAGGCTTTAGTGTTTACGCTGACGATCACAGAGGCCATGGTCAAACTGGCCTTGGCCAAATAGATAGAAAACAAATCAAGAAGCTGGGAAACCTAGGGCAAGGTGGCATGGATGCTACTTTCAAGCAGGTCCTCGATTTTTCAAAGCTCATCAAGTCCGAAAATCCAGGCAAACCACTGATTTTTGTTGGGCACAGCTGGGGCTCATTCATTGCACAAAAAGTCATAAACAATTCGTCAGATTTGTATGACGCGGTTGTGCTGTCGGGAAGCGCCTTAACAATGCCTGGGTATTTAGCGACAGGTGATTTCAATAAAGTTTGGAAAAAGCTTCCTGGGTCAACCGGTTATGAGTGGCTATCAAGAGATCTTGAAGTTCAGAAGAAATTTGTTGCTGACCCGCTAACTTTCCTGGCTGCAGCTATGCAAGTTTTCGGCGTTTCCAACTCTTTGAAATTATTTGGGACTCCATCAAAAAACGTGAGAAGTGATCTTCCAATTCTTGTCCAGGTGGGCGAAGCCGATCCAATCGGTGGTGAGTATTCCAATAAAGCACTTGTAGAGGCGTATCGAAAGAAGTCCGGAATTCAAGACATTGAGCTATTTGTTTATCACGATGCTAGGCACGAGATCTACAACGAGCTAAACAAGGACGATATTCTCCAAGACTTAATCAAGTGGATAAACATCCGAATTGGTTAGTTTGCTTCGCTCCTAGGAAGTTTGCACGCGGCAACAGCTTCCTCGATTGAACCCTTGAGTAGATCATGAGTTTCAGGATGACGCTGCATGTACGTGACCACATACGAGCAGACTGGGACAACCTTGTCCTGTGAGTTTTGACGCATGTCCAAAAATGCCTCACGCATCAAAATAGCTGCGTAGTTTTTCCCTTGATGCTCGGGGTTTACTTCGGTGTGGACAAAATGTCTCTCACCGGGCATGCGGCTGTAATCAGCTAGCCCAACCCGATCATCTCCTAGCCAAAGCTCATAGCGGTTGGCCTGATGGTTGTGTACAGCTTTTGGTTCCATGGCTGTTAATCTACTTCCTATGGCGACTTTGGAAAACACCCTTTACTTTGGCGACAATCTAACTGTTTTGAAGCTAATCCCTGACTCTTCAGTTCAACTTGTTTACATTGACCCGCCTTTCAATACTGGCCGAGAACAACAACGATCTAAAGTAACGACCAAGAGAAATAACGAAGGTAACCGTATTGGTTTCAAGGGAGAGCGCTACGAGACGGTCAAGTCCACGGTCTTGTCCTACGACGATCAATTTGCCAACTACTGGGAGTTTCTAGAACCAAGAATCGAAGAAGCGTTTCGGGTTCTAGTCAATTCAGGAACTCTCTATCTGCACCTAGATTATCGAGAAGCCCATTACGCCAAAGTGTTACTGGATGCCCTGTTTGGCCCAGAGTGCTTTTTGAACGAAATTATCTGGGCCTACGACTACGGAGGCAAGTCCAAGAGTCGATGGCCCGCCAAGCACGACACTATTTTGGTTTACGTAAAAGACCCAAAGAACTACTTCTTCAATTCCGAGGAAGTAGACCGTGAACCGTACATGGCACCTGGACTAGTTACGCCAGAAAAGATTGAAAGAGGAAAACTTCCAACAGACGTTTGGTGGCACACCATCGTCTCGCCTACAGGTAAGGAGAAAACTGGTTATCCAACCCAAAAGCCCGTTGGAATTCTAAGAAGAATCATTCAGGCAAGCAGTAAACCAGGCGATGTAGTTTTGGACTTCTTTGCAGGCTCTGGAACTACAGGGTTTGTGTCTAATGAACTAGGCAGGGTATTCATTTTGGTAGATCAAAATCCTGAATCAATTCAGGTTATTAAAGATCGCCTACCTAAAGGCAGTTTTCAGTTTGTTGACTGAACATACCAATCATCGAAATCTGACAAATCTGCATGAACCTGCTGGTATCCGTTAGCCAACAATAGACCGTTGATCTTCTCGCGGGTGTCTGCAAAATTGTGTTCCACACAAATCGCACCAAACCGGTAGCTCCGGAAATCAAAGTTCTTTAGGATCTCAAATTCGCTACCTTCAGTGTCAATTGAGAGAAACTCGATGTAATTAGGGGCACCGTGTGCCACCAAAAGATCTTGCAGTGAAATTGTCTCTACTTCGTAAGAAGAAGTAGTTCTTTTCAGTAGCCCGTGACTGTTTGGTTCAGCGTATTCAGTAATGGCCGACAACTCGCCTAGATAGTTCTCTGAGAAACCGATCTTCTGTCCGGATGCCGAGTAAACACAACGAGTGTCGATTGTGCAGCTTCTGTTTTTGCCCAGGGCCTGATGCCAGCTCTTACTAGGTTCACAAAGAATCCCCGACCATCCAAAGTGTTTTTCCAGAATGTGACTATTGCTTAGCGCAACGCCATCTGCGGCTCCAAATTCAACAAAAAAGCCGGGGTTATTGAAGCCCGTGACCGACAGAGCCAGAATGTCTTGCCCAAGTTGACTCTTAGAGTGGCGAAGAAGATTGTTTGCCTGTGCTCTCGAGATTTCTTGCCCTGACTTCCAGATTCTTTGGATCAGAGTCCTCTTGGTTTTGGAGCTTATGGAATAGCCAAGTGCCAGAAGTACTTTGGCGGCAAGTTCTTTGATTATCGGCACCACACGAATCTACCAGCCGTTGCTGTAAGACAGAATCCTTAAGCCTGCACCTTCTCTTTCGGTACTCTAGAGACTAAAAACACAACAACAGCGCTTAGAACAATCAAGATCGCGGAGACCGCCATCGCCATTCCGTAGTTTTGTTCTCCGGGCCTAGAAATTAACCTAAAAAGCAAGGTGGGAATTGTTGCTTGCGAGCCGTTGGCTAGAAAACTGCTTGCACCAAACTCCCCAATTGAAATAATTGCCGCGAAGCCAAGAGATGTCAGAAGAACACTTCGAATCATCCTGGATTCGATAAATCTCCAACTCTGCCAGCTTGTTGCTCCGTCTAATTGCGCCTGCTCAATCGGTTCTCTTCCAAGAGAAACAAGTGCCGGGTGAACTAAACGAATGACCATAGGAAGAGCAATCAGCGCTTGAGCCAAGGGAACAATTAGCCAGCTCGAACGTAAAGGAAACCACGAAGCATCAAAAGAGACCAAAAAACCAAATCCCAATACAACACTTGAAACACCAAGCGGAAGTAGAAACACTAGATCCAGTAAGCGGAATCTGGTTCTAGTAAGTAACCAGGAAATAAGTGTTCCCAACACAAAAGCGATTACGGCTGCAACCGCCATGTTTCGCAATGAGTTCACAGCCGCTTCAAGAAAAGTAATGTTTAGAAGCTCCCTTGCTCCCCGAGTGCCAAGATTCAAGTAATTATCAAAACCAAAGTCGCCACTAACTTCAAAGGCTCTAACTAGCACAAGCAGCAGAGGCATTGCTAATAAACCCACCCAGATGACAACACTTATTGCAAGTGCCAACAAATCTCTGCGGTCAACTCTTGGCTTAGTTGATCCCTCAAACACTTGCTCGAGACCAAAGCTGCCTTTGGCAAGTTTGGTGCTAACCAAGAAAGCCAGAGCGGTTATCAGGGTCTGAATCAAGACCAGTGCAGCAGCTAGCTCAAGATCTAGTCTTTGAGTTGCCGCAAAGAAGATCGCAGTTTCAATGGTTTGAACTTGCCCACCTCCTAGAACCAGAACAATCCCAAAAGATGTTGCTGAGAAAAGAAAAATCAAAGCCGATGCTGAGTAGATTGCTGGCTTGAGCTGAGGCAGAGAAATCAAAAGGAGTGTTCTGAGCCTTCCGGCTCCATCTAGCTCAGCGGCTGACTCGATGTCAGAATCCAGAGTTGCCCAGACCCCACCAATGGTCTTTACTGCTATCGAGTAGTTCACAAACACGTGGGCCGCAATAATCCAATAGACCGGATCTGCCAAGAAAGTAAGCCCAAGCCCTAGGTAAAACTCATGGACACTTCGAAAGACCGTGAACCCAACGGCTACAACAATACTTGGCAGCACAAAGGGCACGGTTATGAGGGCTCTAACAAGTTGTTGACCAGGAAAAGATCTTCTATATAAAAGGTATGCGCCAGGAATCGCGATTACCACGGTAATGACCGTGGACAAAGCCGCCTGCCAGATCGTGAACCACACAACTTCTAGTGTTTTTGGCTCAGTCAGTCTCGCTAACCAGTTACCAGATGCTCCAAGCAAGGAGACTTCAGTGACCGGCCAGTAAAAAACTACCCCGACAAATAGAAGGGGTACCAGCCACAGTTTTTTTCTAGTCAAAAATTGCAGACCACTTGTCCTGCCAGCTAACTCTGCTGTTTGCAATATCCAGACCCTCACCAATCGTGGATTTAGCTGGTGGCCCAAACTGCGCCCATTCGGCAGGTACAACTGCTTCGGGATTCACCGGATACACATACATGAGCCCCGGCATAGTTGATTGAAAAGAAGCAGATAGTAAAAACTCAGCTAGTTCTTTTGCTCCAGCTGAATTGCTTGCACCCTGCAAGATGCCAACATACTCAATTTGTCGGAAGCACTCATCTAGAAGCGGCACAGTTTGAGAGACCCCATCTTCTCTCACCTCTGCAGCTGGCGATGAACTGTAGCTAAGAACTACAGGGTAGTTTCCTTTACCTGCGGAACCAGAGAACTCAGTAAAGTAAGCCTCTTCCCAACCAGTTGCAACTTTGACTTTGTTATCTCTTAGCTGTTGCCAGAAAGCTTCGAAACCGTCTTCTCCAAAAGCAGCAACTGTGGTTGCCAGAAAAGCAAGACCTGGGGAAGAGGTCAAGGGATTACTAACTACCGTCAGCCCCTCATAGGCCGGCATGGTGAGATCTCTCCAGCTACTCGGTGGAGTTAGATTGTTTTCTTCAAACCACACCCTGTCGTAATTGAAGCAAACGTCTGAATAGGTAACTTCGGATAGAGAACCGTCAATGAGGTTGTTTTCATCGGCTACACCCCGGAAGGTGTTGTCGATTCCGAACACCACATCTCCAATAGGAGAGTCTTTGGTCAAAACGAGTCGGTTAGTGACGCTTCCTGCATCCCCTGCTCTAACGATCTCGAGCTTGACGCCTGACTGCTGTTCAAACTCTGCGATTGACTCATCTGAGATCGCAAATGAATCGTGGGCCACTAGGGTCACAACCTGAGCCTGAGTGGTTGGCGCACAGCCAGTGAAGAACAAGGCTGCGGTTAGTGCAAGTAGTGCGATTCTTTTCATTTCGTGCCCCTTAATTACTTGTATCTAGTTGGGCACGGGATTTGTGAGTGTCCTCCCTGCGCTGGCATTACCCAAGATCAGGTTCGACGGTCGAAGACTATAAAGTCTCCCTCTCAGTCTGGTTTCACCAAACTCCCGTGTTGGTAATAAGTCTAGGCTCAAGTTGATTCTTCGCAACCAAAAGTTAGGCTTACCTCCGTGCCAACCAAAAAGAGGATTCGTCAAAGACCCCCTATCGGGCTAAGTGTGTTTGGCGTCTTGACTGTTGTTTTGCTACTAGCAGCAGGAGCACACGGAGTGTTTGTCTCTTTAGCGGAGTCCAAACGTTCATCTTCCCCTAGTGAGCAATCACCCCCTCCCACGCCCCCGGATCAGGCTGGCTCCGAACCCGTTTCAATTTTCAATCCCCCAATCCGATCAATTGACGATCCCGATTCAACCTGGTTGGTCTCAAACAAGCACCGACCACTTTCACCAATTAGCTACGAACCAAAAAGACTTCGTACCCCGAATCTAGCTGACCCCCAATTACAGAACCCGTCAGAACAAGAGCTTAGAGATGAAGTTGCGTGGGCTACCGAACGAATGGCTACCGCGATGAGTAACGCGGGGGCTGGGACCCTGGTTCTCAATAGCGGCTACCGACCCTTTGACATGCAACAAACAATTTATGTAAGGCTGAAAAACCAGCGAGGTTTAGCCGTTGCTGAGCAACTTATCGCGAGGCCTGGATACAGCGAACACCAGACTGGATTGGCAGCTGATTTCTCAGCTGCAGGTCAAGGTTGTGTGATTCTGACCTGTTTTGGAAAAACCGAAGCCGGTGTTTGGCTAAGTGGAAATGCGCATTTTTTTGGATTTATCATTCGATATCCAGAAGGCAAAGAGGCCATCACGGGATTCCAATATGAGCCTTGGCACCTGAGGTATGTAGGGGGTGCGCTTGCTATCGAGATGAAAGAGAAAGGTGTTCAGACGCTAGAGGAGTTTTGGCAGCTACCAGCCAGCCCTGGCTACTTAGGGTAAAAAAATCAACCGCTTGGCCCTTTTGGGGATTAACCTTTATTCATGCCCAACAAAAACAGTTATTCCGCAAGAAAGCTTTCTTATGCATTTTTAGGACCAGCCGGCACATTCACAGAGCTTGCTGTGAAACAAATCAATCAGGCCAAGGGCGCCTCACTAATTTCAGTCAATCACGTGTCTGAGGCAATCGACTTGGTTATCTCTGGCAAAGTTTCTAGGGCCGTTGTTCCAGTGGAGAACTCGATTGAAGGGGGAGTATCGGCAACCCTTGATGCTCTTGCCGGAACAGAGCTGATTCGAATCTACGGAGAATATCTAGTTCCAGTTACCTTCAACTTGGTTGCTAAGCCAGGAACAAAACTTTCGAACGTAAAAACCGTAGCCACCCACCCGGTTGCCTATGCGCAAAGCAGAAAATGGCTACTCGAGAAACTTCCAAGTCACGTTCACCTTCCAACCACATCTACTGCTTCTGCAGCAAAGGATCTTTTGGAGAGCTCCTACGCTGATGCGGCAATTGCAGCACCGTCAATAACAAATCATTTCAAACTGATTACTCTTGCCAAGAACATCGGTGAAAACAAGCAAGCACAGACCAGGTTTATTCAAATTGGCCTTGCGGGGGATTTATCTAAACCAACGGGAGCCGATAAGACCTCTGTAATTGTTGAGCTACCTACCGATAGACCAGGATCGCTTCTTGAGATGCTTGAGCAATTTGCCACCAGGGGTGTAAACCTAACGCGAATTGAATCACGCCCAATTGGGGACAGGCTAGGTCGTTACCGATTCAACATCGACGCGGAAGGACACGTGTTGGATGAGTCAGTTGGTGAGGCTTTGGCTGGTCTTCACAGATTCAGCCCCAAAGTTAGTTTCTTAGGCTCTTACCCAAGAGCAGACAAACAACAGACTGCTCCATCTGGAAATAACTCAAATGGACAATACGGTGAAGCTAAAAAGTGGCTGGAAGCCATTCGCAAAGCTCGTTAGTCACGCAACCTAAACTTGCTTTGCCCCTTGCCTTGTATTCTTGAAGGGTGATCGACCTAAATCTCCTTAGAGAATCCCCTGATGCCATCAAGGCATCTCAGCGTGCCAGGGGTAGAGAAGAATCACTAGTTGACCAAGCAGTCGATGCCGACGCCAAGCGCCGGAAGGCGCTCGCAGAGTTTGAAACCCTAAGGGCTGAACAAAACGCTCACTCCAAGCTAGTTTCCAGCGCTTCTAAAGATCAAAAAGCTGAACTAGTAGCAGCCGCTCAAGACTTAGCTAGCAAAGTGAAGGCTGCTAATGATTTAGCCAATACGGCCTCTGAAGAACTTGATGCGATCTTATGGAAAATCGAAAACGTAGTAAATAAAGGTGTTCCTTCCGGGGGCGAGAAAGACTTTGTTGTCCTCAGGGAAGTGGGAACAAAGCCCTCGTTTGATTTTGAACCTAGAGATCATGTTGCCCTTGGTGAACTATTGGATGTAATCGACATTGAACGAGGCGCAAAGATCTCGGGCTCCAGGTTTTATTTCCTAAAAGGCATGGGTGCGAGGCTAGAGCTCGCTCTAATGAACTTGGCCTTAGATCTTGCAACCAAGGCTGGCTTTACTGCGCTGATTACGCCAACTCTTGTTAGGCCTGAAATCATGGCAGGAACCGGTTTTCTTGGCGAGCACGCAGACGAGATCTATTATCTTCCAGCAGATGATCTGTACCTCACCGGAACAAGTGAAGTGGCTCTTGCTGGATATCACCGAGATGAGATCATCGATCTCAACGATGGACCCCTTAGGTATGCAGGGTGGTCAACTTGCTACAGAAGAGAAGCCGGTAGTCACGGAAAAGACACCAGAGGAATTCTCAGGGTTCACCAATTCAACAAGCTTGAAATGTTTAGCTACATCAAGCCAGAACAGGCTGAGCAAGAGCATCAAAATCTTTTGGCTTTTCAAGAGCAGATGCTTCAGGCTTGCGAGTTGCCGTATCGAATCATTGATACCGCAGCTGGTGACCTTGGTTCATCGGCAGCAAGAAAATACGATGCGGAGGCTTGGGTTCCAACTCAAAACAATTTCCGTGAGTTAACCTCCACCTCAAACTGCACCACTTATCAAGCCCGTCGTTTAAACGTTCGCTATAGAACTGAAGAGGGCAAGACGGCGATAGCTGCCACGCTCAATGGAACCCTGGCCACAACCAGGTGGCTCGTCGCAATCCTAGAAAACCACCAGCTCGCTGATGGTTCAGTGAAGATCCCTGCTGCTTTGAGGCCATACCTTGGTGGAGAAGAACTTATCCTTCCCAAGAACGCATAACAGAAACCAACAACGAATCCAACATGCCAAATCTTTCCCCAAGTGACCGATGGCTAATCGGCCTGGACATCGACGGTACCCTAGTTCATGATGACGGATATCTTTCTCCTGAGGTTGCCAAAGAAGTAAGTCGGGTCAAGGGCCTAGGGCATGAAGTAATTGTTGCAACTGGCCGGTCTGCCCCAAACGCTGTCCCCGTAGTTAGAGATCTTGGAATCGAGCAAGGCTTTGTCGTCAGTTCAAATGGAGCCGTGACTGTTGAGCTAGATAACCAGCACCCAAGAGGGTTCAAGATAGCCGACGTGATTACCTTTGAACCCGCCGAGGTACTGACACAGCTGATTGAACATTTACCTCAGGCGCACTTCGCCGTAGAAGATGTCGATGGAAGCTACCGCTTTCATCGACCTTTCCCCTCATATGCACTTGGTGACCAAAACTTTGAGACTCCGCTTGATGAACTTATGCACCACCCCGTTAGCAGAGTTGTTGTATTGTCTCCAGAACACGACGTTGATGAATTCTTGGGTTTGATTTCAAAGATCGGATTGTCTTCTGTTAGTTATGCGATTGGCTACACCGCTTGGTTAGACATTTCCCCACAAGGTGTCACTAAGGCAAGCGCTTTAGAAGTTCAGCGATCCCGCTTGGGAATCGAAAAGAGCCAGGTTCTAGTAATGGGCGATGGAAGAAATGACATCGAGATGTTCGAGTGGGCCAAAAATTCTGGTGGATTAGCATTTGCCATGGGCCAAGCCCCAAAAGAAGTCCAATTGGCTGCAACCGATGTCACCGCATCAGTTACTGACGACGGGGTTGCGCAGGTCCTTGCAGGCCTCGAGGGCTTTTTGTTTTCTAGACGGCGCTAGTAGTGCGCAATTGCTATAAACTCCTTTACGGAGGTCTGTCCGAGCGGCCGATGGAGCTGGTCTTGAAAACCAGTGAACAGCAATGTTTCGTGGGTTCGAATCCCACGGCCTCCGCCATAGAAGCTGAGAGTTTCCAGAGCTTGACCGAGAAACTATCCGTTTTCAATAGACTGGAAACTTAGGTTTAGCTAGGGATTGGAAGTTTGTTGTCAGACAATTTACCAAACTTCTCTTCCCGCAGAGTAATCAGACCTCCTGCAGATCCCAAGAAATTCCCACCACGACATGGAGATCAGAAGCCACCCGCTCCAGGCAGAAAGTATGTCCGATGGGCATTCAAGGGTTTGGCGGTTGTCGCAGGAGCTGCAGTAGCAGCTGCTGGAATTTCGGCTTTTGATATTTACAACAAACTAAACCAAGACAACATTGTTTTGGCTACCAGCGGCGAAGTGGACCTCGAGGGCTCAATTAATTTTCTGCTTATCGGATCTGATACTCGAGACGGCCAAGGTAAAGAATATGGCGAGGGAGAAGTATCCTCCGAGCTAGCAGATGTGATCATCTTGTTACACATAACAAAAGACAGACAGGATGCAACAGTAGTTTCCTTCCCTAGAGACCTGTTGGTTTCGGTGCCCGAATGCCCGAATCCAGAGGGAGGGGTTTTCCCAGCAGTTGACCGTCAGCAAATAAACGCAACTATCTCTCGAGGCGGAGTAGCCTGCACGCACCTTGCTGTTCAAAAACTGACCGGTCTCGAAATTCCGTTTCTGGCCATGATTGACTTCAACGGTGTAATTGAAATGTCAAACGCTGTCGGTGGTGTAGAAGTCACAATTGACCAGGATATTTCTGACGACTATTCCAAGTTTTACATTGATGCAGGGACACACACCCTGAAGGGCAAAGAAGCCCTTGGCTTCTTAAGAACTAGGCATGGGTTCGGGGATGGTTCTGACCTAGGTCGAATCTCAAATCAACAAATGTTCCTCATGTCCCTGTTCGACAAGATCAAGCAAGATGGAGTTCTGAACAATCCGGTTGCCCTATACAGTCTTGCCAGTTCTGCCGCACGAAACATGAAGCTATCCGAATCAGTTACTGAACTCGACACAATGGTTACGTTGGCTGGTGCGCTTAGGCAGGTTGACACCTCACGAATGATTTTTACTGCAGTACCAACCTATGCATTGGGCGGAGCCGATAACGGCCGCCTCGCCCTACTTCCAGATGAGGCGACTGAGCTTTTTGATCAAATTCGGAATGACATTCCAGTTGTGATCAAACCAGCCACAAGCCCCTAAGACAATAGCCTTAGATATTTTCCCATTGGCTCCAATCTTAAGTGGGCTAAACTCATAACGTTCTCGGAGACGTCGCATAGCCCGGTCGAGTGCGCCTCACTGCTAATGAGGTAGGGGTGTTAAAGCCCCTCGGAGGTTCAAATCCTCTCGTCTCCGCTGTCAATCAGTAATCAAATACCCGAGTCGCAATTAGACTTTGTTTGTGCTCAAATCAATAAAATTAAGTCTTTCTTTTTTAACTTCACTTGAGAAGCTAGTTTGGTTTGCACTAGTGGTAGTCAGATCGATGCTCGCATTTCTCGACATAGCAGCAATTGCTGCCATTGGATACTTGGCAACATCCTTAGGGGCAATTGCGTCAGGAGGCGTAAGCCCAAGTATAGAATTTGCAGGCATAACACTACCTAGCGTTACAAACCAAACGGTCCCAGTATTAGCAGCCATAATTATTGGCTTATTTATCTTTAAATCCATACTCAACATTGCCCTTACAGGTTGGGCAGTTTTCTTCGTTGCCAAAATCGAATCAAATGCCGCAAAGCGGATATCAGAGATTAGGTTCAACGGCAATCTTGCAGATGCGAGAAAATATTCATTAGAGGAGATGATGTACGCCGCTACACAGGGAACTTCTAGCGCTTTTAATTCCTTACTGAATGGCGTAAATTCTGTTTTTTCTGAAGGTGTATTGTTTTTGTCGCTAATCGTAATGGGTTTCTTATTTGTGGACGCAAGTGCGACACTAGTGGGACTTTTGTACTTTGGAATAGTTGCCATTACCATTCAATTTGTTATTGGGCCAGTTACTCTCAAAGCTCAAGTCGAAAATTACCATAGCTCAATCAAGCTGACCACCTCAATAAGCAACCTACTTGCAGTGTTTCGTGAAGTAACCGTGTCTGGCAAGAAGGGTAAGTACCTCGATGAAATCCATTCAGCCAAAATCATGGCAACAAACAGTGGCGCAAAGAGCGGTTTCTTGTTAACGCTACCTAGACACATTATTGAAGTGGCACTAATAATTGGTATAGCCCTATTCTTTCTCGCCCAAGTGTCATCAGGAGACATTGCCAGTTCGGCTGGGAAGATCGGTGTATTTCTTGCAGGAGCCTTCAGGCTTACGACCGCTCTGTTACCTCTTCAAGCGTCATTTCTTACGATCAAATCAGCTCTTCCGAGTGCGAAAATCGCTCATGACATCCTGAAGGAGTTGCCGGAACCATTCGAACGAGAAACCAAAAGTCCAAACGCCGGTGAACAAATTGCTCAAATTGAGCAGCCCATCGGAGCTGTATTTGAGGATGTGACATTCTCATACCCGGATTCAACTTCACCTGCGTTAGTGAATCTGAATTTCACTATCGAACCAGGATCGCAGACCGCACTTATGGGTCCGTCTGGTGCTGGTAAGTCCACAATTGCAGACATGCTCTGCTTGCTCCTGAGTCCTACATCAGGTCGTGTCTTCCAAATCACCAATTCATCCGAACTCGAACTTTCGATTGGCGGACGCGTGAGTTATGTTCCTCAAAAACCTGGGATGATCTCAGGAACGATTTTGGAAAATGTGGCGCTAGGAATTGAGGCAGAAAGTGTTGACCGTGAAGAGGTAATTTCCGCACTGCAAGCAGCTCATCTGGGAACTTTAATCAAGGAGTTGCCTGAAGGAATTGATACCTCGCTTGGTAAATTGAAAGACAGCTTATCTGGGGGCCAAATGCAGCGACTAGGACTTGCTCGTGCCATCTTCTCGAAGCCGAACCTGCTCGTCATGGATGAAGCTACTTCTGCGTTGGACGCAGAGTCAGAATCTGAAATTCAAAAAACTCTTGAAGAAATGCGCGGACGGGTCACAGTGGTTGTAATCGCTCACAGGCTCAATACCATTCAGCACGCAGACAAAGTCATTTTGCTTGAGGACGGAAAAGTCAGTGATTCGGGGACCTTAAAGGAATTGATTGCCCGCAATCCTTCTGTTGAAAAGGTAGTCGCTCTTATGAGAATCGGTGAAGGGGATTAGCCTATTACACGAACTTAGGCAAGTCTACAACGTGTGAGTTCTTTGTCACACTTTCGATGTCGTGTTTTACCATCAGGCTAGCTAAGCCGGCAACGTCTAGAGTGTGCTTCCAATCAAGTTTCTTTTGAGCCTTCGAGGCATCACCGATTAGT
This sequence comes from Rhodoluna sp., assembly GCF_044232805.1. Lineage (GTDB taxonomy): Bacteria > Actinomycetota > Actinomycetes > Actinomycetales > Microbacteriaceae > Rhodoluna. The sequence continues at coordinate 32,836 of NZ_JBIILG010000005.1, read as the reverse complement.
GAGTCAACTTCTGTCGGGCGAACATAGCGATCGTCAAACTTGACGTAGTTTTGCCAATCCAAACCTGCCTCCTGGAAGGCGAAATCCAGAAAATCTCTAACTGTTGCTGATTCTCCTGTAGCAATAACAAAATCCTCAGGGGTATCAGATTGGAGCATGAGCCACATTGCTCTTACGTACTCGGGTGCATAGCCCCAGTCCCTCACTGCGTCCAGGTTTCCAAGGTAAAGATCCTTTTGGATACCAAGCTTGATTTTGGCAACCGCACGGGAGATTTTTCTTGTTACGAAGGTCTCACCTCTTCGAGGAGACTCGTGGTTAAAGAGAATCCCGTTAACTGCGAACAATCCATAAGCCTCTCTGTAGTTTCGGGTCATCCAATATGCGTAGAGCTTGGCCGCACCGTATGGGCTCCTTGGGTAGAACTCTGTAGTTTCGCTCTGAGGGGGTGGCGTCGCTCCAAACATTTCTGAGCTTGAAGCCTGATAAAACTTGGTTTCTGGGCAAGCGAGCCTTATACCCTCGAGTAGTCGAGTGGTGGCCAATCCAGTGACGTCCCCAGTAAATTCTGGTTGATCAAATGAAACACGAACGTGTGACTGAGCAGCTAGGTGGTAAACCTCGTCGGGTCTAATCGAAAAAAGAAGGGTTGTAAGCCTGGAAGCATCTGAGAGGTCGGCAAAGTGAAGAAACAAAGAGCGATTCTCTTCATGCACATCCTCAAAAAGGTGGTCGATCCGTTGGGTGTTGAGGTTGGATGCCCTTCGCACTAAACCGTGGACCTCGTAGCCCTTGGCCAGTAGAAACTCGGCTAAGTAAGAACCATCTTGACCTGTGATACCAGTGATAAGCGCTTTTTTCTTCATGCAGATAAAGTTAGCAGATTTGGACACCTAACTCTTCGAAGCGCGGTCCAATCTTGGCTTCGAAATCGAACCAAGGAAAAAAGCTAGAGAAATTGCACACCAATCAGTCTGAAAAACTCAATACATCTGAATCTCAACTCGGTTTCAAATTAGACTAAACGTAATAATTCAGCAATAGGGTTCAAAAGGCGCATTAGCTCATGAGCCGGATAGTACTGAGAAAGAATTTATGAGAATACTTCTTGTTGGAATGGCAGACAGTATTCATCTTTCACGCTGGATATCTCAATTTGATTCAAGTGATTTGATTTTTGAGGTTGTCTCTGCGTCGCCCCATAGGCGAGTTCAAAAGGGGATATCTGAGCGCGCACGGAAATCAAACCGAGTATCCATTACTTGGTTTTCTAGAGTTTTCTCACTACCGATGTGGATAATGGACAGGTTTCTATCCGACTGGGTTCGTGGCGCCTACATCGCATGGAGGATTAGGCGGTTTAATCCAGAGATTGTTCATATCCATGAGCTGCAAAATGCGGGATACGCAACCCGAAGAGCTTTTCAGCTTCTGAAAAAGAAAAAACCAAGACTTATAGTTACAAACTATGGAAGCGAAATTGTCTGGTTCTCGAAATTTCCAAAACATAGAGCAAAGATAAAGGCTTTACTTGACATAGCCGATGGGTTCAGCGCAGAGTGCACCCGCGATTACAACCTCGCAGCAAAGATTTCATCTGGCTACCAAGCACTCCCATTGATGCCAGTTGCTGGAGGGCTCGCCAAATTCACTGGACCAGAAGGTGTTCGAAACAAGATAACAATCAAGGGGTATGAAAACCATTGGGGTAAGGCAATTGTTGCCCTAGAGGCTGTTTCAGGTTTGGGATCCAGGCTAGGGAACTTTGAGATAGTTTTATACAGTTGCAACGCACCTGTGCTTCGAGCTGCAAAGCAACTCTCAAAGTCCACTGGAATGAAAATTACTACCTATAAAAAGGGCGCTCTTTCTCACAACCAGGTCATGGATCTTTTCAAATCCTCTTTGATTTACGTGGGGCATTCGCTTTCCGATGGGATTTCAACTTCTATGGTCGAGGCAATGGCCATGGGGGCAATCCCGGTCCAAACAAACACTTCTTGTGCCCAGGAGTGGGTAGTTGACAAGAAAACAGGCTTTATCTTCACCCCCAACGATTTAGATGCTCTTCGCTCTGCAGTTCTGGACATAATCGAAGGCACGTTTGATTCTGAAGCCGCAAGGGCTGAGAACTATGCTGTTATTGATTCAAGGTATAACCCAGACAAACTATCCTTAATCGCGGCCGGGTACTACCAGAGTCTTACTGCAAGTGCTTGAAGAACTAGAAGGACAAAACATGGATCAAGTGCCCAAACTAATCGTTGGTGCAAGGCATGTGGATGAAAGAGGATCCTTACTTTTCAACAATGAGTTGAATATTTCGAACTTCAGACGAATGTACATAATCAATAATTCAGATAGCCAACCTTTTCGCGGTTGGCACGGCCACGAGCTTGAGTCGAAGATATTCATTACTCTTTCAGGCCGAATTAGATTCGGCGCTGTAAGAGTCAAGGATTGGTCCGCGCCAGACAAATCGGAAGTACCTGAGGTCGCAGAGCTTAACTCAGATTCACTTGATGCTTTCTTTGTTCCCGGGGGTTACGCAAATGGAATTCTTTCGCTAGAGCCAGGTTCTCAGGCTCTAGTTATCTCCTCGTCCACTCTGAGCGACAGCTTGGTTGATGACTACAGGATTGGATCAACGTTCTGGGAGATCTAGACTTTCGTCAAATCAGACTATATTTGAAGAATTATGTCGAGACATTCAGTAGGGGCGGTTATCAGTAATGGCTGAGACAGATAGCTCAAAGAGCTCCCCGGTTATAGCTGCAGACTCCAAAAAGGGATTATCAAAGAGAGTTGTCCGCTGGGCAAGCATCTCGATTGTTTCAGCCATCATGACTTTGGGTGCTTGGGCTTTTGCGTCTCCAATTGGTTCCACCCCAGATGATGACTACCACCTGGTGAGCATTTGGTGTGGGCAGGGATTCCGGGACGGCATCTGCGAGGAAGGTTCTGAACCACGTGAAGTTGTAGTCCGTGAGACTTTAATGACTTACTCGTTCTGCTATGCAGGTAAACCTGATGAAACCGGCGAGTGTAAAGAAACAGAAGCGTTTGCACCAACAACAAGAAGTAACGGTGGGGAAAACCCGAGAGTTTTCTATTGGGTAATGAGTTGGTTTGCGAGCAATGATTTGACGGCGTCGATCATTTCAATCCGTTTCTTCAATTCAATACTTATCGTCCTTGGCTTTGCCGCTGTAATTTTTGCCCTCCCTAGACATTTGCGGCGCGTACCGGTGGTGAGTGCGGTTTCCGTGGCTGTACCGCTTGGGTTGTTTATCATTCCAAGTACCAACCCTTCTGCTTGGGGTGTTTACGCTGTTTTTCTTTTCTTCTCAGCTTTTCTGGGTTTTGTCTTAACTAAGAATCGAAGATCCCGATGGATTTTGGGACCAATTGCATTGATGACCCTTCTGATGGCAGCTGGAAGTCGACCCGATTCGGCTCTCTATATTTTGGTAGCCGTAGCAGCGGTAATTGTCATTACCTTCACGCGTAAGATGATAAATCCCATAAACATTTCGATCGTGGCCGCACTTATGTTATTGGGCGCAATTTTCTTTTTTGGTTCAGCAAACACGTCGGCAACGCTTACCGGTGCTCCTGGAGGTGGGCTAACTACATTCACAGGTGGACAGCTTTACGCAAACGTAACCAACCTGCCCACTCTATGGGTTGGTGGCTTTGGAGTTTGGGGTCTTGGTTGGCTTGATACCCCGATGTCTCCAATTGTCTGGGTGGTCGGTTGGGGAGTATTCCTCAGCTTGGTTTTTGCCGCAATTATGTATTTCAACCTTCAACAGGCACTCTCGGTCTCTTTGATTTTTGCAGCCTTGGTGCTTGTCCCAATGCTGGCTCTTACTGCCAGTGGTTTGATTGTTGGACAATTCGTCCAGCCTCGTTACTTGACCGGGTTACTGGGAATGTTGGTTGCTGCTGCGATGTTTAGGAGCTCAGTGAGCGCTGGACTAGTAATGTCTCGCGCCCAAGTTTGGATAATTGGTTTCGCGTTAATGTTTGCTCACTTCATTGCTCTTAGAACCAACCTTGGGCGCTACCTGACTGGAATGAGTGAAGTTGCAGAAAATCTCGACTATGGCTTTGCGTGGTGGTGGGTTGATAGACCAGCCAGTAATGAATTGTTCTGGTTCTCACCGAACTTGGTCTGGATTACTGGGTCGGTAGCCTTTGCAGTGTTTTTGGTTTCCCTTTGGAAACTCAGGGCAGAGCTCGGTCTTCCGGGATATAACGAATGGACTAAAGAAACCGCATCCGTTGCCTCTTCAGCAACAGCACCTAAGAAGCGAAAGACCACTACCCCTAAAAAGGTGCTTGTTGCCAAAAAAGCTAAGCCTCGGAAGAAAACATGAAAATCTACGTGGCAGGTCACCGCGGCCTAGTTGGCTCCGCAACTGTTCGGGAAATTGAAAAAGACTCCAAGCACGTCTTTATAGGTCAAACCAGAGCTGAGCTCGACTTGTTGGACAGAGCTGCAGTATTTGCTTACCTAGCCAAAGAAAAGCCAGACGCGGTCATCATTGCTGCTGCCAAAGTCGGCGGCATTCAGGCCAACAACACTTATCCTGTGGAGTTTTTGTCTCAAAACCTGCAGATTGAAACTAACCTTCTTGATGGGGCTCATGCTGCAGGAATAGAGAGAGTTCTTTTCCTTGGCTCATCATGCGTCTATCCAAAGTTTGCCCAGCAGCCGATTCGGGAAGAGTACCTACTAACTGGAGAGCTTGAGAAGACCAACGAGGCCTATGCCCTTGCCAAGATCTCAGGGCTAAAGCTTGTTCAGGCCTATAGAACTCAATACGGCCACCGTTGGATATCTGCGATGCCCACCAACATGTATGGCCCAGGTGACAATTTTGATCTGGAGAACTCGCACGTTCTGCCAGCGCTGATTAGAAAGTTCGACGACGCTAAAACCAGTGGAGCCAGCTCGGTTACTCTTTGGGGCTCGGGTTCCCCTAAAAGAGAGTTCTTACACGCCGATGATTTAGGCAGCGCTTGTATTTTCCTTTTGGAAAACTACGACAACGACATCGCCATCAACGTTGGCGTTGGCGAAGACGTTTCAATCAAGGAACTAGCAGAAACCATTAAACGAATCATCGGCTTCGAAGGATCCATCGAATGGGACTCATCGAAGCCAGATGGAACTCCAAGAAAGCTTCTCGATGTCTCTAGGCTTACCGCTTTGGGCTGGAAGGCAAAGATTTCTTTGGAAGACGGGATTTCTTCGACCTATCAGTGGTACAAAGCAAACCAAAAGGGCTAATCAGCCATTAGTTTCTAAAACTGCCATCGCTGCGTTGTGACCTGCAATTCCGCTAACTGCGCCACCTCGTCTTGCGCCTGCACCACAAACCAAGAGGTTCTCTCTTTTGGTTTCCACTCCCCATTTTTGGGCAGCGGTAGCTTTTGATTCGTGGTCTTCAAGAAAGGGCCAGGCAAGTGCTCCGTGGAAGATGTTGCCTCCTGGGAGCCTGAGAACATCTTCAAGATCCTGTGTTGTCTTTACCTCTATACAGAGCTCACCATTTGCGTCAGTCATCAGTAGATCTTCGATGTTTTCTGCAAGAACTGAATTCAAAGAAGCAAGCACTGCCTGCTTGAGTTTTTCTCGCATGTCGTCTTGGTCTTTGCCATCAAGCAGAGCGTGTGGGGTGTGCAGGGCAAAAACTGTGAGCGTTTGAACGCCTTGCTCCTGCAGCTGCCTGGACAAAATGCTTGGGTCAGTCAGTGAGTGGCAGTAGATCTCGCAGGGCAGAGGATTAGGTATCTCACCGTTGGATGCTTGCTCAAAGGCACTTTGTAACTGGCTGTAGTTTTCGTTGATGTGAAAAGTTCCCCCAAAGGCGGCTACCGGATCCAAGGACTGGTCCTTGAGTTTTGGTAAGCGCTCCAATAACAGGTTTACTTTCACCTGTGCGCCATCCATCTTGGTGGCCGCTGGAACTATGTTTTCTACTCCGGTTAGTTTCTCTAACTCCGTCGGGGAAACATTAGCCAGGAGATACTTGCCTTGAATCGATTGCTGGTTTCCTTGCTGGGTGTAGACAACTGTGTTGTTTTTACCTATGGAGCTAACATCGCAATCAGCCAGCAAGGTAACTCCAAGCTGCTTGGCTACTTTGTAGAGCGAGTCTGTCACCTGACCCATGCCGCCGATAGGTATGTTCCAGTCTCCGGTTTCATTACCGATCACGTGATACAAAAAGCACTTGTTCACATCTAGATTGGCATCAAGATTGGAACCAAAGGTTCCAATCAATCCATCTGTTAGAACTACTCCTCTAACTAGATCCGATTCAAAGCTCTCTTCAATAACTTGGCCTACCGGTTGCTCTATGAACTCTTCCCAGATCTGGTCACTACCTGAAAGCTCTCTTAGCTTTGCCTTGGCTTCAGATCTGGTTGGAAGTGGGTCAAGCACTGTTGGAAATAGTGCTTTAGCTAGCAAGGTGGTCTTTCTATAGAACTCATGCCAAGCTTCTGCGTCTTTGGTTGTCCCGATTGATTCAAATGAAGAAGCGGTAGCTACCTTGTCTTGGTTATCCACTAGGAGGCCTTCATTGGTTCCAGGTTGCGGTGTATAAGAGGAGTAGCGCCTGGGGGCTAATTGGATATCTAGCTTTAGGTCTTCAATGATCTTTTTTGGAAGAAGTGAAACGAGGTATGAGTATCTTGAAAGCTTGGCCTCTACCCCAGCAAAGGTTTGCTCAGACACCGCTGCTCCACCGAAGGTGGAGAGCCTTTCCAGCACAGTGACTTTTAGCCCTGCTTTTGCCAGATAGCAGGCTGCGGTTAGGCCGTTATGTCCCCCACCCACTACCACGACGTCCGTTTTCATCTCTCAATTATGAGGTCGATCGTGTGGAGGCTAAAACCAATCCAAGTCACCCCATGCTGTGGGCTAGCCGGTTGACGGCCACCAAAAACGCCTTGAAACGGCTGTTCTATAAGGGATTATCACGACTTAGTAACATCTGCCCAAAACGCGACTTGCCATGGACTGATTTGTGCTACTTTCATGAGAAATTAGTCAATCGTTTGACTAAATTGGAGGCGTAATTGATCCAAGCAACGCTCGCAGATGTTGCAAAAGCAACAGGGGTGTCCGTTTCGCTTGTTTCTCTAGTGCTTTCCGGTAAGTCTGCAAAGCGCTGCTCAGCTGCCACAGAGGCAAAGATTAGGAAGGTAGCCAAGGATATTGGCTATCGCACTAACCGTTTAGCTAGATCCCTTAAGGAACAGCAGACCAAGACCCTTGGAATGTTGAGCATCGAAGTTGCCACTACTCCATACGCGGGCCAGCTTCTATCAGCCGCTCAGAAGACGGCCAGGTCTCACGACTATGAGCTTTTGTTTGTTGAAGTCGAAAATAATCCTAAGTCAATCGAGGAAGCTTTTGGTTTGTTGGGAGAGCATCAAGTAGTTGGAACCATAATTGCTGCATATTTTCACTCACCAATAAAGCTGCCGACAGTGTTACCTAGAAATTTAGTTTTTGCAAACTGCCTTCCTAACAAAGGTGCTTATCCAACTTATGTCCCAGCAGAGTATTCCTCCTATATGCAATCGCTAAAGGTGCTGGGCATCGCTGGACACAAGAACGTTGGATTGATTATTGATGAATTTGAGTGGCCGGCTGTTAAGGGTAGAACCAGAGCCTTCTTTGATGCAGCTCAAAACTTTGGGTGGGTTAAACCCAACGAGCGAATCTATAAAGTATCTGACGCAACATCTGTAAATGGCTATCACGCAACTCTGGAAATGATGTTGCGCGATCCAGAGATCACGGCAATCGCTTGTTACAACGATCCCATTGCTATGGGCGCATACCAAGCCTTGCTAGAGCTGAAAATCAGTATCCCTGAGCAAGTTTCCGTTGTCGGTTTCGACGACTTGGAATTGATTTCCGGAGGTTTACGCCCCGGATTAACCACAGTCCGCTTACCCCATTACCAAATGGGGCGAGAGGCAGTGGAAAGACTCATCGATATCTGCGAAGACAGAGATGAGAACCCAAAAAAAGTAGTTGAAATCCAAGGGGAACTAGTGGTGCGTGACTCTGTTTCGGTTCCAAGAAACCCAGCAACCAGCCACTCATCATTCAGGGCTTCAGCTCAATCCAATCAAGAAGAGGAAAAATGATAAAAACAACTAGAGTTCTGCTAGCTGCTTCATTGGCTGGCACGCTTGTACTAACTGGTTGTGCGGCAACAGATGGAGCTAGTGGCGAACCAGTCAAGGTTTCGATGTGGTCACACGCGGCCGGTAATGATCAGGAAATTGCGACCGTAAAGGAAGCTATTACTGACTTTAACGCCAGTCAAACTGCCTATGAGGTAGTTCTAGAGGAGTTCCCACAGGAGTCCTACAACGACTCCATCGCTGCAGCTGCAGCGTCGGACTCTCTACCTTGCATCATCGACGTCGATGGTCCAATCATGCCTAACTGGGCGTGGGCGGGTTACATGCAGCCACTAGCAATCGACTCGGCTCTTGAGGATTCACTGCTTGCTGGAGCCAAGGGTTACTACAACGGAGAGCTTTACTCCGCTGGAGCCTGGGACGCTGCTCTTGGAATGCTAGTTCGCAAGTCGACTCTTGAGGCAGTTGGTGCGAGAGTGCCAACAGTTTCAGAACCTTGGACATTGGAAGAGTTTGATGCTCTTCTAGCAGACGTGGACGCTACCGGCGACTACGACTACGCAATGGACTGGGGTAACGGCTGGACTGGTGAGTGGTTCCCTTACGCTTACAGCCCACTTATGCAGAGCTTCGGTGGAGACCTAGTCGACCGAGACACCTTCGAAAGCGCTGATGGCGTAATCAACTCAGCAGAGGCTGTTGCCTTTGGTGACTGGTTTGGATCAACCTTCGCAGATGGCTATGCAAACCCAGCACAGACCGGTGACCGGACTGAGTTCATCGCTGGCACCATTGCAATCCAGTACAACGGTAACTGGGCTGTAAAGGATGCCGCCGAGGCCCTTGGAGATGACCTACTGATCCTTCCGCCACCAGACTTCGGTAACGGACCAAAGATCGGTGCTGCTTCATGGCAGTTCGGTGTTTCCGCAACATGTGACCAGGCCGAGGGTGCGACTCAGTTCATTGAGTTCATCCTTCAGGACAAGTACATCGTTGCATTCGCAAACCGCATTGGTTTGATCCCTGCTACTGCTACCGCAGCAGCTGAGGTTCCAAACTATGCACCAGGTGGACCATTCGCTATCTTCGTTGAGCTATCAAACGAATTCGGTGTACTACGCCCACCAACACCTGCTTACCTAAAGATCTCCACGATCTATGAAAAAGCAGTTGCTGATATCATCAACGGAGCAAACGCCAAGCAAGCCTTGGACGCTGCAGCCGATGAGATTGACGCTGATCTAGCGGACAACGACTTCTACAAGTAAGTCGTCTAAGTTAAGTCTTGGGGGTGTGGTTCACCACACCCCCAAGACCCTTACCAAAGGAAAAGTTGATGGCAACCCTGAATCTTTCCAAAGGAAAGCTCTTTAGCAACAGCCTCGAGGCCAGATCTGCGAGAGCTGGCTTTTTATTTGTTTTCCCAGCTGTATCGATGATGCTGCTGTTTCTGGTTGCGCCCGTAATTCTGGCATTCTCGCTAGGTTTCACAAACGCCAAGTTTGCTAGCCCAAATGAGCCCGAGTTCACAGGAGTAGATAACTTCGTAGAGATGCTCTCGCTGGGCCAGGTAACTGTTCCAGCTGACCCAACTGACGAGAACGTAGCCTTTGATAACCTTCGCAATTTCACCAAACCAGGAAACAACACTCCATACGCAGGCATGCAAGTGCTTACCGAAAGCTACAACGCTGATGGCACTGAAGTGGACTTCACCATTGCTGGTGATGCCTTGTTCTGGAAGTCTTTAGTAAACACCCTAATTTTTGCCGGCGTTATTGCTCCCTTACAAGGAGGCCTTGCACTGGGACTTGCACTTTTGATCAACTCCAAAATCAAAGGCAAAGTCTTTTTCCGAACGGTTTACTTCATACCTGTTGTGACATCAATGGTTGTTGTTTCGATATTGTTCATTTTCTTTTACCAAAAGGACGGCCTAGCAAACGTTATCTTGGACGCTCTGATACCCGGCTTCGAACCTGTAGCGTTCCTGGCCAATACCGATCTTGCGTTGCCAGCAATTATCTTTATGTCTGCTTGGCAGGCGGTAGGTTTCCATATGATTATTTGGCTTGCTGGTTTGCAAACAATACCCGCCGAACTCTATGAAGCCGCCACGGTTGATGGTGCGAATAAGTGGCAGCAGTTTAAGGCTGTAACCTGGCCGGGCCTAAAGACCACGTTTGTATTTGTCTTGATAATTATTTCAATTCAGGCGATGGGAATTTTCACCCAAATTAACGTCATGACGCAGGGTGGTCCGCTGGATTCAACTACAACGGTTGTTTTCCACATCTTCCGAGAAGGTTTCCGGAAAAATGATATCGGTTACTCCTCCGCTTTGGCGATTATCTTCTTCATTATCGTTGTGACTATTTCGATTATTCAGAAACGCCTAACCAGGGATAAGGATTAGCCATGAAGACTAAATTTTCCCTGGGTTTAGCCGTTCAATACGCTTTGGCAATTTTCTTTATGTTGCTATTTAGCCTTCCACTACTTTTCATGATCTCCTCCAGCTTTAAGGATCCACAGGCAATCTTTGGAGACGTTAAGTCTTGGAGAGCATTCTTCCCGGTTGGCGATGTCAACTTTGATCAGTATCTTGGAGTCTTCGACAGACTCCCCCTTGGACAATTTCTATTCAACTCAATTTTTATTTCAGGCGTCGTGGTTTTGCTTGGGCTATTCGTTAATAGTTTGGCCGGTTATGCGATTGCCCGTTTGAAATTCAAGGGGCAAAACGTGATACTAGTGGCACTCATTGCAACGCTGGTTATTCCATTCGAAACCATCGCAATGCCGCTTTTGGTGCTTGTTAACGAACTTCCAAGAATTAGTTTTGAAAATGGAACCGTCGAGCTGACAACGGGTTGGCTAAACACTTATCTGGTTCAGATTGCGCCTTTTATCGCATGGGGATTCTCAATATTCTTGTTCGTTCAATATTTCAAGACCATACCTAAAGAGTTAGATGAGGCCGCACTAATTGACGGTGCAGGATTCTTCTCGATTTACTGGAGGATTATTGTGCCATTGGCTGGCCCTGCATTTGCAACTAGTGCCATATTGAGTTTCCTTGCAATTTGGAATGCATACCTTTGGCCGGTGATGGTAGTGCAAACCGAATCTCTTCGTACTGTTCAAGTCGGTTTAGATTATTTCTGGGCTTCTACGAGTGAAGAAGGAACTCAGTGGGGAGAAATTATGGCGTACTCAACTCTTATTACCGTCCCAATTATTATTGTCTTTGTCATGTTCCAGCGGGCTTTCGTTGCCTCGGTGGCTTCTTCTGGAGTGAAAGGTTAAAAGTTGCTAAAGCTAAATGATTCATGGGTTTGGGATAGTTGGTACGTATTTGACGGAGAGAATCATCACGCCTTTTTCCTAAGAGCATCTCGGGCACTTGGCGATCCACATCGACGGCACCGCCAGCCTTACATCGGCCATGCAATTTCTAAGGACCTAAAGAACTGGACTCTGCTCCAAGACGCTATTGCTATCTCCGACCCGCCGGCTTTTGACTCTTGGACTACTTGGACCGGCAGTGTTATCAAAGGCGATGATGGCCTGTGGTGGATGTTTTACACAGGGACTTCTCGTGAGGATGGCGGAGATGTTCAGAAAGTTGGAGCTGCAAAATCTAAGGATCTAATCTCTTGGGTAAAGGTTTCCTCAGAAGCATTAGTCGAAGCAGACCCCAAGCACTACGAAATGCTGGACTACTCAAAATGGCACGATCAAGCCTGGCGAGACCCATGGGTGTTTAAGCACGAGGATGGTAAGTGGCACATGTTTATTACTGCTCGAGTAAACAATGACTCGCTCGATACCCGCGATCGGGGAACACTTGGACATGCTGTGAGCACAGACCTCATATCTTGGAAAGTTCAACCCCCGCTGATTTCAGGGGCTTCTGGATTCGGCCAGTTAGAGGTTTTCCAGGTAGAAGAGATTGACGGCAAAGCGGTGCTCCTTTGGTGTTGTGGAACCGACGAGCTCTCCGCAGCATCTAAGCAAAAATTTGGCGAAGGTGGAATGTTCTCAGTAACTGGTGAGAGCCTACTTGGGCCATTTGACATGACCAAAGCAACACGGTTTCCTCACCCGAGTATTTACGCAGCTAGAGCGGTGAAACATGAAGGCAAGTGGTTCATGCTTGGATTTATCAACGAGGTTAATGGAAAGTTCGTGGGTGAGATATGTGACCCGATTCCGCTAAAGGTAAGCGGTACGGGGTTAATCGTGAGTTTGGACTAACTTTCCAGAGGTTTAGCAACACACACCTCTAGGAGGCGAGCCTATAGCCCTGACTAGCTAGTTTTGTGGCTAGCGGACCCTTGAGAGCCACTGCGATTCTCAGTCCCTTGAGACTGCAGATTATGTGACTGCTAGGAAGTCAATCTTCGGGCATCACAATGTTTTTTTGCTTGAAAAACTTTGGGCGGTCATAATTGGATTCAGTCCACAAATCAAGAAATAGAGGTTCCAGTGCCAACATCAAGAACCCTTGTCGTGGTCGAAAACGAGTCCCTACTTCGAGATCTAATTGCTAGATCTTTGGAAGCCGTTGGTTTCCATGTAACAACAGCTGCCAACGCATCAGATGCCAAGCGTGCTTGTAAGGCGGTTGATCCAGATGCCTGCATCGTGGATATCGAATTAGGCCCTGGACCTGATGGTTTTGATTTTGCTGAGTATCTAGCTAGAGAGTCACCGGACATTGGTGTTGTCTTCCTAACTAATCTTCCTGATCCAAGATTTGCCAAAAAGGATTCCAAGGCGGTAAAGCAATCGCAGGCCTATCTTCGAAAGTCACAACTGGTTGATTCCAAAGAACTAGTTGATGCCGTCAGTGCAGTTCTAAAAGACGAAGGCGTTTCCAAGTTTCGTCATGACCAAGCCGAGGGTAGACCTCTTGCTGACTTGTCTAAGCGCCAGCTATTAGTTCTTCAGCTGATGTCGGAGGGGATGTCCAACAGTCAGATTGCTGAAGCTCGTGGAACAACCGTTCGTGCAGTTGAGGGAATGATTTCAAGGATTTTTCAAGCGCTTGATATTGATGCCAATGGATCTGGCAATGCTCGCATTGCCGCATCAAAGGCCTACCTCAGCGCTGTTGGTGCGGTAGCGACTGATCAGTGACCGAAGCGTACAAACCTCATCGCCCGACGGCCAAGAGGCTATTTCAACAGGTTGGTTCTAGATACGCACTCTCTAACCCGGTACTTTTACTTTTCCTAATCCCCGCTTTTGGCGTTGGGATAATCTTTGATCAAACAAGATTTGACTCAACTTTTGAGTATCGACTCATCAGCGCAACCATTGGTTACATCGCCACCATCATTCCCTTGTTGATCGCTCGAATTTTTCTGCCCAATAAACCAAGGCCCAGTCGGCCCGCCTTAATGATGGTTGTTTTCGCTCTGACGGGACTGATTCGCGGGGGAACACTACTTGAGTTCTCAATTTTGTCTGGGCAATTTCAAGAAGGGGAGTTGGTGTATCGCTTAGTCGGTGGCCCGCTGTTTACCTTGATTGCCTTGGTCTTGAATGCGATTGTTGCATCGAACTACGCAAGGCATAAAGAAGCACTTGTTTTATTAGCGGCCGAACGCCTGAGATTGCAGGTGAGATCTGCTGGAGTGTTAGCTCGGGTCCAACAGCAGCAAGAAGAACTCGCGTCCAAGGTGGAAACATTGATAAGGCCTGCCATCAGAAAGATTCAAGAAACTTTCACTTCAGATTCCTCATCAGCCGTGATCATATCCCTACGAAATGCGGCTGATGAAGTTGTCAGGCCTCTAAGTAGGGAAGTTGCCGAGGGGCAAGACGATTTGAACTTTGAAAGCGAACCGGCCGCCGTGAGAGTTAAGTCAGCTCTTCCAAAAAGAATCATTCTTGGGGAATTCTTGATTCCTATATGGGCAGCAACTATGTCAATTGGCCTTCTTTTTTCAAGCGCGGTTCTACTCGAGACCCCGGTCACTGCCTTATTGGTTTTGTCTCTAATCTTCTCTCTCATATTGGGCTTTGGTCGAATCATGCAGGTTCTGACTAAGTCGCTGGAGATTCCCACTTTCTTAGCCTGGTTTATTGTTCCGCTAATTTACGCTTTTCCATTGACCGCCTTTTTTGTTTTGAAGCCATTGATAAACATGCAGACAACCAACACTCAAATTTCGACAGTGATTGTTTTCGAGTGGGTCCTAGGGCTGCTTCTTTTCTTTGCTCAAATTGTTCAACTACAGCGCCGGGAGACCACCGAGCGACTAGGGGAGGTAAACCAACAGCTAGAAGTTATTTCCTCCATACTCTCTCAGGAACTTTGGCTAAACCGCAAAAGACTGGCCGCGCTATTACACGGCCCCGTGCAAGCAGCTCTTTACGCTTCCGCGATGGGCATGGCCCAAACCACCAACCCAACGCCTGAGTATCTAACTAAGGTTCAAAAGGATATCGAGACCGCTCTTGAGCAGCTAAACAATCCAAACCGACTTGAATCCGAGACCTTGCTATCGGTTCTCAACCAAGTGAAAGAACTGTGGTCAGACAGTGTTGAAGTTGAAATTGAGATTCCAGCTGAACTAGAGGCAACAATCACTAAAGAGCCTTTGACCTGTGAAGCAACAATTGAGCTGACTCGGGAACTGGTAACAAACTCAATCAAGCACGGTCATGCTCGCTGGGTAAAAGTCGATATAAATCAAATCGACCCAACTAGATTCAGCGTGGAGGTTACAGACAACGGGAAGGCCCTAGTCGAAGGTGCTACCCCGGGCTATGGAACCAAAGTCCTAAATGAGCTGAGCTTGAACTGGGAGAGGACAAGATCGGGCGACACAACGCGTTCTTACGCAGAAATGGTTCTGGCACCAGATAGCGTCTAGGTTCTATGCCTAGACCAACTCCTACCCGCAGACCACTCAGCCTTCCTCACCCGAAGAGACTGGCTGAGAATGACCCTGCGCGCGAAGAAATGCTGCGTCGTCACGAATTGGCAATGGCATTAGATCAACCGGGCTATAAAGATCCAGTAAATGGGAATTTTGTCTTTACGGCTAAGGAACTCTCCAACTTTGAGCGCTGCTGCGCTATGGAGTGCAGGCACTGCCCATTTAAGCGATAGCTGCAATAACAGCTGCTAGTTCCGCTTTAGTTGGCGGCTCTGCCCCAACTCTTTCGCAGGTGATGCTGGCAGCTATAGCTGCGACCCGAGTTATCTGAACCAATTGATCACTTGATACCGCAGCTAGTTTTTGATCCGGTCCCGCACCCAAGGCATCAATAGCTAACAGCCCGCTGAGCATGTGTGCGCAGAAGGTATCGCCAGAGCCCACGGTGTCTTGAACCGTAACCGCGCGGGAGGCAACATCAATTCGGACCTTGTTCTTGCGATAAATGCTTACGCCGTCTGGCCCGCGGGTTACAAACACAACCTGGTCGGTGTTGCCAATCCAGCCCCAAACAATCTCGTCCACGCTAGATCTAGGCGCAAGCTGGTAGAGCCAGTTGATGTCATCGTCGGAGGCTTTAACAATATTTGAAATGGAATTGATTCGCTCCACTCTTTCGCGCTCAACTGCTGCATCAAAACCGAGGGCTGGGCGAACATTGATGTCGTGAGAAAGGGTCATTGAGCCCGCTTTGAAAAATTCGCTGGCCCAAGATTCGATAATGATGTTTCCAGGACCTAACGCCATAGTCAAACAGCCAAACTGCAAAGCCTTGGCTCCGATTTCAGAAAGCTTGGCTGCGGTCGGTAATTCTTCGCGGGTGAAGTTCCAGTCAGCGGTTCCTTCAACGTAAAACGAGTACTTGGCTCCACCGCCAGGACCAATTGATGCAATTGCAAGAGAGGTTGCCTCGGGAGCATCAATTGCGTAGTCAAGGCCAACACCGTTTGATTCCAGACGAGTTCTAATTTTCTGACCGAAAGAATCTGAAGATATTCTTGCAAGAAGTTGCTGAGGTGTTCCTGCTCGGGCTAGTGCGATCGCTACGTTGGCATTTGCTCCGCCAACCACCGCCTGGTAGCTGCCAGAGTCCGCTTTACTCTCAATTAGGTCAATAAGAGCTTCGCCAATCACCACAATCATCCCTCAAGTTTATGGGTCGGGCGTAGTCTTAAGATATGGCAATCAAACTAGCTAAACAAGCAATCATTACCCCTCTTATTGGCCTTGTAGTGGGCTGGACATTGTTTATGTTCGCCATCTACTCAGATCTGTTTGTTTTCCCCATTTACGACAGCCAGGGAATGTATCTTGGGGAAACCCAGATCGTTCAGATTTCCACCTATCTATACCTGGTTGGAATCGTCGTGTTTGGACTTCTCGCTCTTCGGGGTCAACAAATGTCTCTCCACGCCAGAGAACTTGCTGGACTTGACGCACCACTTCCTCGAGCCGCTCACAGATTCACCAACTTGACTGTGGTGATCTCTCTGGTCGGTGGCTCAATTTATGCCATCGGTAATTTCCTAAATGCTTTCAATAGCTTTGGCCAAGAAAACGTAAATCTGCTGGTTCGCTTATTTGATGTTTATGTGCCAATTGTCTTGGCAACAATTCTCGTGATTTACATCTTGCTTCGAGCTTTTGTTTACAGAAAGCAAACCGTCAAGCAAGCCAAGAAGCAGGTTATGTCCGAGTCGGAGAAAGCTCTTGGATTGGGCTATGCGATTCCAATCTTGCTGACGGCCGTTGCAATCATCTTTGGACTTGTTGTGTACGACATCACCAGAACCGATCTCCAGGTCTGGGTTTGGGTAGTTATTCAGGTCATCATCGCGTTGGGTATTCTGCTTGGAACTAGATTTTCCTCAAAGGCCAAAGCTGCCAAGGCAGCTCCTCCTAGAGTTAGACAGACCTTGGCAGCAGGAGCTGCGAATTTGAACTTTGTGCTCTCTATTGTTTTTGGAGCCACCGTTTCGATTATGTCTTTCACTTTCGGAGCTAGTGCAATTGAGTCTCTAAGGATTTGGCCAGAGTATATAGAACCAGCTGAAGGTGAAGAGTTTGTTTTTGATCCGGGTTGGGAAATGGCGCCATTTGAGTGGAGCTGGTTCTTTGAATCGATGGTGCCAGCACTTATATTGCTTTTGATTGCAGCGGTTGGAATCTATTTGTTTATCACCGAGCGCAATCAAATGGCTTTGGTTTCAAAAACCAAGAAAACCGCAAGTAAGCCTGCTTCGAAGTCAGCAGCTTCCAAGAAAGCTGCACCTAAGGCCAAAGCCAAGGCTGCTGCTCCAAGAAAGCGCAAATGATTCTTAGAGCCAGTGCGCTCCTTTTTGATAACGATGGGGTTTTAGTAGATTCGCACGCCGCAGTAAATGTTGCTTGGGGAATCTTGGGCGAAGAATTTGGACTCGAGGGTTTCTCGATTTCTAATCACTACGGCACCAGAGCTCAAGATTTGATTCTTGAACTAGTGGGCGAAGCCAGGTTTGAAGCGGCTAACAATCGGATCAACGAGTTAGAACAAGCCACCGCTGATCAAACCCATGCCTTACCTGGAGCAGTAGATCTTTTGCATTCACTGCCCGCTGGTATTTGGACAATCTGTACCTCGGCGAATTCAAACCTAGGCAGGGCCCGTATCAAAGCGGCCGGGCTACCTCTACCTGAGCAGTTTGTTAGCGGGGACGATGTCGAACATGGCAAACCTGCGCCAGATCCATATCTACTGGGAGCTAAGAAGCTGGGCTTTAGCGCGAGCGATTGCATTGTCTTTGAAGATGCGGATGCTGGGGTAAAAGCAGGGTTGGCAGCAGGAGCGGCCTTTGTTGTTGGGGTGTCGAAGAGGGCATTAGAGACCGATGCTGACATTGTGGTTGAAGATTTGGCGGGAATCAGCTTTGATGGAAAGCTGTTAGTAATACCAGAAGAGAAAATTCTAAGGAGATAGCAAATGGCAGAAGTAACGTTTTATGGAGCACAGTGGTGTGGCGATTGCCGCAGATCAGAAGCACTTTTGAACACCCTGGGTGTTGATTTTGACAAAAAAGACGTCGAATCAAGCCCAGAATTTACCGAGGAAGCCAAGGCTATTTCTGGAAGAACTAACATCCCAGTAATCGTTTTTGCGGATGGCAAGCACCTAGTTGAGCCATCTGATGCCGAACTAAGCGCAGAACTGAAGGTTCGAGGCATTATTTCCTAGGAAATTTTTCCTAGCTTTATTGCAACCTTCCAACTAGGCTTATGTTGTTGGGAACTTCCCAGCAGTAGTCGTTTGCAGTGCACTTTAGGTGCATCAGTCTTTACCTCTTATAGCTGTCGGTCTTTAGCCGGGAATGCTAAGGGTCTAGCGCAGTTCGACTAGACCGCAAAGACACACGCAGCAACGAAATAAAGCATGAATTGTGCTTTTTCTTGCCTGCGCGTGCCACATAAAGAGGAAGCAATTAAAACTATGCCTAATTTCGGCAAATCAGCTCCACGTCCAAAAACTGGAGCAGCTAAAGGCGCACCACGTAGATCCGGAACTTCAAGTTTCGCAGGATCATCTGCTGCACCGAAAAAATCACACCGCAAGGGTGCAACTGACGCTCGCGAAATGAGCGGCCGCAAACCAGACCGCGGTTCCAACTGGGAACCAAGAGGTCCAAAGACAGACTCGGCTCGTAAGCCTCGTCACACAGCAGAGGACCGCGCAACTCGCGCACCAAGATCTTTTGACGATCGCGCTCCAAGATCAAGCGATGCTCCAAGACGTGAGTGGTCCGATAGGCCACGCTCCGGCCAGGGTCAGTCCGACCGTCCAGCTAAAAAGAACTGGTCAGACAAGCCTTCTTACTCAGATAGAAAAACTACTGACTCCAGAGACTCAAGACCATCTGAATCCAGAGGCTATGAAGCGAGAGGACCTCGCAAGCCTGCAGGATCCTCTGATCGTAGCTTTGGTTCAAGATCAGGTTCTGGATACCGTTCAGATTCATCTGAGCGTCCAGCTCGCAATGATCGCGGCTTCCGCTCCGATCGTCCAGCTCGTGATTTCACAAGCGATTCTTTCCGCGGCTCTTCAAGAGACTCATCCAGAGACTCGTCAAGAGACTCTTCAAGAGAATCTGGAAGAACATACGAGCCACGTTCAAACTCGAGAGAGTATGACCGCGACCGTAACCCGTACCGCGAAGACAGAGTCTCAAGAGACAAGTCTCGTGACTCCAGCTTTGTTGGCGCTCGCGACAAGAACCCAAACCGCAAAGCATTCTTTGAGGACAAGGTTCTAGAAAAGCTAGTTGTTGCTGACGCTTCAGAAATTATCATCCAGGGAAGTTTCGAAGAGATGGGTCTGCACCCAAAGCTTGTTACCGCACTTCGTGGCCTTGGAGCTGAAACTCCATTTCCAATTCAGCAATCAACCATTCCAGCAGGTTTGGAAGGCAGAGATGTCTTGGGTCGCGGAAAAACTGGTTCTGGCAAGACAATTGCTTTTGCCGTTCCGATTATTTCGAAACTGGTTGCAGCAGGGTCTCAGCCAAGAAAGCCAAACAAGCCTCGCGCATTGATCTTGGCCCCAACCCGTGAACTTGCCGATCAGATCGACAGAACTGTTTCAGCTCTAGCTCGCTCGGTTGGTTTCTACACAGCTTGTGTTTACGGTGGTGTTCCTCAGCGCAGACAAGAGATCTCTCTTAGCCGCGGTGTTGACATCGTTGTTGCTACCCCTGGTCGCCTAGAAGACCTAATGGCGCAAAGAATCATTGACCTAAGCGAAGTTGAGACCATGGTCGTTGATGAAGCCGATCACATGTGTGATCTTGGATTCATCGAAGGCGTAAAGCGTGTTTTACGCGCTACCGGAGAAAGCCAGAAGCTACTGTTCTCGGCAACACTGGATCGTGAGGTTGATGCACTTGTTCGCGAGTTCATGCCAAACCCTTACGTATACGAAGTTCCTAACGAAACTCAGGAGAACTCAACAATCGAGCACCGCGTGCTTGTTGTTGACCCAGACGATCGCAGCCAGGTACTTCTTCGTTTGGTTCAAGGAGAAGGTAAGTCACTTATCTTTACCCGTACCAAGATGACAGCTGAGCGTCTAAGCGAGTCACTTACCAACAACGGAGTTCCAGCAGCAAGACTGCACGGAGATCTAAACCAGAACCAAAGAACTCGCAACTTGGAGCGATTTGTTAAAGGTGCCGTGAGGGTCCTTGTTGCTACCGACGTTGCAGCTAGAGGTATTCACGTTGATGATGTTGCACTGGTTATCCAGGTAGACCCACCAGAGGAATACAAGACCTACCTTCACCGCTCCGGCCGTACCGGCCGTGCCGGAAAGGAAGGTGTTGTTATCACCTTGATCCCACGTTCAAAGCGTCGCAAGGTTGAAGATCTACTGCACCGCGCCGAGCGCGATGCCAAGATCACTGATGTTCGTCCAGGCTCTGAATTGCTGGAAGAACTAGCTGGTCCGATTGCACCTCCTCCAGCAGCCCCAGACATTCTGGACTTCGGAGACTCTCGTGGTGGCGGTTCTAACCACCGCGGAAGAGACCGTGATCGTGATTCAAGACCAAAGAAAAAAGGCAACTACCAGGGTTCTGGTAAGGGCCGTTGGGCAGACAAGCCATCAAGCGAGAAGCGCCCAAGGGCTAAAAAGTATTCGAACTAGAAAAAGTTCGAGGAGTAAAAGCGATCGAGACAGCGCTAAAAAACCCCACCCCCTAGGGGGTGGGGTTTACTTTTACGCCCACAATTCCGCCAAGAGGGCTAGGCTTTGATTCACTTACATTAATTATTTTAGGTGGAGACCTAATCTACCCACGAGGGGTTAGGAAGCCATGAATAAACTACGTCAGTCAAACCAGCCAGAGTCTTCAAAAACTAGCTCTGCATCTTTCATCAAAAGAGGTGTGGCAATTGTGGGGTCGTCTGGCCTCGTGTTTGGATTTGGCCTTACGGGAGCTACTTCTGCGGGTGCAAATGGTGCCGTTGATTGCACGGCTAGGACAGTCACAGCTTCCACTAATCCTGTTGATCCTACTGCCAACGTATTAGCAATCGACGTCATGCTAGCCTCTGCTGGAGTAGTTTGTCTGTCTGGTGATTTCATACTTGATAGCTTAATTTCAGTTCAACGAGACGTACATTTTTATGGAATTGGAAACACTTCAGTCAAGACCAACCCCGTTGATTTCGTGTTTTTTTCCGACGGGGATGCAAATGGAACATTTTGGGACATTACTATTGAGAACTTAACAGTCAAGGATTCAGTAAATGGGGTGTTCGCAAAGGACGTTTTTATAATCGACAGCACCTTTTCGGGCATCACCCAAGGAGCTGTATATGCTTATGGATCAGTTACGGTTTCAAATTCGACTTTTATTAACAACACGTCCGGAGTTAACGGCGGAGCAATTACTGCTGGATCTGATCCCGGAGATTCCGTGCACATAACCAACAGCACCTTTCAAGGCAATTCTGCTGTCGGAGAGGGTGGCGCAATATCCGCTTCAGAGGGGGAAGTTTATTTCAGCACCTTTGTCAACAACGTCGCAGCAACTCCTCCCGCTGAACCAGGCGACATCCCAGGAAATGCAATATACAAATCAGGTATGGGAACTTTCACTTTGGCGGGTAACATTTTTGCCGGCAATAGCTTTTTTCCGCAACTGGGGGTAGGCGTTCCTTCCACTACACAATTCACAGATGCGGGTGGAAATATTTTTTCAACATCCAGTATTACTGAAACTGACATAGTGCAGGATAATTCTTCAGTTTTTGGAGCAACCCTGACATCACTATTCGGAACGAACTCTCCTGCTTTGGCTACCTATGCGCCAAACACGAATGGCACCCAAACTATTGCTCTTGGACCTGGAAGCCCGGCACTCAACGCTGTTCCTGATCTCGCACCATTTAA
This sequence comes from Rhodoluna sp., assembly GCF_044232805.1. GTDB lineage: Bacteria > Actinomycetota > Actinomycetes > Actinomycetales > Microbacteriaceae > Rhodoluna. The sequence continues at coordinate 10,777 of NZ_JBIILG010000005.1, read as the reverse complement.
CTTGGTCACCCTCGATCAGAGGGGTGCAACTAGATCTTTCCCTGCGGATGCAGGTGCTTTTGAAGGATTTGTTATCCCAACCTCAACCCCAACCTCAACAACACCGGCAGTGCTGGCGAAGACTGGAAACGAAAATCTATTCTGGTCTACCTTGGCATCAGGAACCTTAATTGTTTTTGGAACTTTGGTAGCTGTGGTGATATCAAGAATTCGAAGACGCACAAGTAATCTTTGAGACTTAAACTTCCAGAGGGTCTGTCAATGAAGCTTGATGCCGCGATGGTGGGCTATGCCAGAAACAGGCAGGTTTCTGAGCTCAAGATTCAAGTCTCTAGCGCTTCGTCTGATTTCGACTACAGTTGGCATGATTCTGGCTCAAAACAAACGCATTTGATTGCCAGCGGCACAAAAATGTTTGCAGCTACGGTTATTCAGCAACTCGCCCAAGCAGGAAAACTATCACTATCTGACTCCCTAGCAAAACACTTACCTGTTAGTGACTACGCAAACCTTAATGTGCAAAACGGGGTGGATTGCAGTAATCAAATTACTGTTATGGATCTACTGAGCCACACCTCGGGTATACCGGACTACTATCAACTGAAACGATTGCCAAATAAGGGTGACTTGGCTCTCATCTCTGCCCAAGACCCCGGTTGGAGCTTCGAAGAGGCCATAGCTTTAGCTAGGACACTTCCGGCAAAGTTCCCCCCCAGCTCGGGAAAAGCCAATTACAGCTTCACGAATTATCAGTTAGTTGGCAGGGTCATTGAGGCAGTTACAAATCAACCCTTGAGCGAAGTCTTTAGAACACGAATTTTCGAACCGCTAGAACTTAGTCAAACTAACCTTGTAACTCATGAAGACCTAGGTTCATTCCATGACGCCTCCCAGGTACTTATCGGCAAACAAAAGTATCTTGGTGCGAGGCGAATTGCTTCTTTGGGGGCCGAAGGCTCAATAGTTTCCTCGACTAAGGACACCACCAAGTTTCTAAAAAGCTTCTTTTCTGGGCAACTGATCTCTGAAACTGGCAGAGAAAGCTTGTTGGCTAATTGGCTTGCAATTTTTCCTGGAATTCGTTATGCCACAGGAGTAATGTCACTTGGTCTGCCACGGTTTGCAACTGGAGCATCACACCGAGGTAGGTATCTTGGGCATTCTGGTGCGACGGGGCACTTTATGTTTTACGATCCGATTGACAAGCTCACGATAGTTGGAACTACAAACCAGCTAAAGCCGAGCACAGCTCCTTACCGACTCATGGCCTCTGTGCTGAGAGTTATGAACTCAAATTGAGATCATTTAGAACCTGAATCTTTAGTTCGTTCCTAATGATCTTGCCCATGCGGTTACGAGGTATTTGCTTCGAAGTTGTGAAGATAGTTGGGTGCCCAATTGGCAACCTAGCACGAAGAAACTTATCTAAGGCTCGCAAGTCCACACTAGAATTTCCAACTACTGATATAGCAACTTGCTCGATCCCGGGATGCTGCTCTATAAGACAAACTGCCGCATCAGTCACTCCTTCGAAATTTCTGGCCATTTCCTCTACCTTCTCAGGAATTATCTTGGTTCCCCCAAAATTCATGATCTCGTCGGTTCGCCCTTCAAGAATCAGGTGCCCATTAGCTGCGATGTGTCCTCTGTCTCCTGGATAAAACCAGCCATGAGCAAAACTTTCATCGTCAACCGAGTTATCCAAGTATCCAGAAGAAACTCCTGGGCCACGATACTTAATTTGGCCAGATCCAGCGTCGTCCGTTTCAATCTGCAGATCTATACCAGCAATCAGCTCGCCCAGGTCAGAGGTGTCGCTACCTGGCATGAGCATTGTTACTGCCACTCCGCCACCTTCGGTCGAACCATAAACGCTTCTTACTGGTACACCAAGATAATTGTGAATTGCAGAAATCAATCTCTCGGTTGGCAAGCTCCCAGCGATCCGAACTTCTAAAAGGCTCGGCAGCTGGAGCTTATCTTCGCGCATGAGCCTCAATACTTGACCAATTTGGGCAGGAGAACCGGCAATAACTTTGATTTCATACTCTTTCGCTCTCTCGATTGCTGATCGGTTGACGGCAACTTCAGCCATGTATGGGTAGCCATGTTCTAGAGAGGCAAGGGCGGTGAAAAAACCTCCTGTTGTTGAAAGACCCATAAAGTTAAGCTCTGGTCTGCTATCTGCCCAGTATGTTCCAAGCTGGGCTAGGCGCGCTTGAATATTGCCTCCGGTGAAGGTGACGGCCTTAGGAGCGCCTGTTGTTCCACTAGTCATCACATAGCGCATTGGCTTGTCGGGCCTCGCAAAAAGAGTGCGAGGATGCCCAGGTAAATCAGCAGCATGGCTTTGCCACGAACTACCATCGAGCACGATCGTCTGCTGTCTTGGAACGCTATCGTGGAACTTGTTTCCCACAAACCATGACACCTTAAGATTCTTTACAGACCCCACTCCCCAAAGGGATACTGGCACCGCCGCTTCGTGAAAAACGCCTAGAGTGCTAAGCCAATCTAGCTCGGGTGGGAGAAAAGTTGAAACAACTTCATTCGGCCTGACACCTTGAGCACGAAATTTAGCTGCTAGAGCCTGGGACAAATTCAATATTTCTGAGAATGTGTGGGCACGAGATTCACTGACCATGCCAATTGAATGTGGAGAGCTCGTGACTGCTTGCTCGAGCAGTTCGAAGGGTTGTATCATCCCTACAGTCCTTTTTGTGGCCATAGTTTTGGAGCTGGCGACATGTGTCGTCATGAGTTTTAGCTTACTTAAGCTAGGACCATAGCCCCTTGCGCATCACATTCAATTATTCGTGAGTTACCTATTTCTTGCCACTGCCGTAATTCACTCCGCTACCCAGAAGGAATTTCTGACCTCAACCCAACAATTGATATCGCAATTAGTTCAAAGTAGGATTGAGCCAGTAATCAAGAGACAGTTTGATTCTGGGGGCTAAATGAAGTTCAAAATCAGCGCACTTGTTATCCTCGCCAGCCTGTTCTTAAGTGGAAGCCTTGTGGCGGTTGCAGACCCCGTCTCCACCACAACTAACCCAGCCGGTATGGCAGTAGACCCCTCTGTTCCTGCTTACTTTGGCTTAGGTGTTTGTACTTTGCCGAATCAACTTGATTGCATTGAGTCTGTTAAAGTCAAAGGCTTATCCGGAGGGTACGTGAATGCTGAGTCCGCTACCCAGACTTGGACCATTGAGACTGACAGCAATGGAAACACTATGTATCAAGGGGATCCAACGTGGACCTCAACACCAACGGGCGCGACACCATTTATTGTTTCTGGTCAAATGTTCACACCGTCTTTTGTTAATGACGAGGACATTACTGTCGGAGTACTCGGGGTGTGGGTCTATGAACTTCCTGCTGGGTATTCAATAAAAGTCACTGTTCGCACAAGTTGGCTGAAGCCTCAAAACTTACAATTTATTGCAAACGAAGCAAGTTACACGAAAGAGTCCATAACTGGTGGTAACCGTTGGACCTTTAGTGGAACTCACTCGAAAGTGTCTTCCTACACGGAGCAGTGGAAACTAGACCTAAGCTGGGAAGACCCTATGCACTTGTCAACCGAGGCCGATGAGGATTATTATCTAATTGGATTCACAGTACATCACGCGGGAGCTACTCCGGAAACCTCATGGTGGGACCCTCGTTGCTCGGACCATGGATTTACAGCCCAAGCATTTAATTCCAACTCTGCCGGATCACCCGAATGGAATAACGTGGGGGGGTATCTTGAGTTCAACATTTTTGCACCTCACTTCGATGCTTCCGGTGCATTGAATTCTGGCTTCTTCCGACTTTGGGTGAATGAAGAGTTTGCTGACTGCCAGTGGCCGGGCAACACTCTTGTGGGTGCTGAAAGTCTAGAGGCCCTAATTGTCAACGAAGATGGCTCTATCCAAAGAGACGCCAGGCTTAGTGTGACAAAGGAAAACGGAGTGATTTACTTGGACGCTGGTAACTTTCATTACTCTGCCCCGACGTTCATCATTCGACCTAGTACTGGAACGTCAGCGCCAGCACCTAGCTTGGCTTCTCCGGGGACTCCCTCGCTTGCCAAAACTGGACCATATTCCTCGTGGTGGATCGCTTGGACCTCTGTGGGAATGATTGCGGTTGGTGCCATTTTCGTAGCGCTGGTTGGCAAGCTGCCAAGGCGAACTCGCTTACCTTCAAAGTCAAAGTTCTAGGTGTGTGGAGCCCATTGACTAAACAGTCTTTTAGGCGAGCTTTACAGCTAACCCCCTGAAGCTCTAGACTGTAGGAAGCCAAAGACCGTCGGTTTGAGGCAGGACAAATCCCAAGAAATCTTGGAATTTGGCTTGTTTTGACTAAGAAACACAAAGTGTTTGCCCACGTAGGTGAAGAAGTAAAGATTCTAGAGTTTTGCTCTATGTCCTTATGCTCCTCGCTTACGTGAGGAGCATTTTTTGTTTCTTAGGGCTGCCGACAAATACAGATAATCAAGGAGTGCCATGGCGAACAAGGAAGCTACCGTCGCCGAGCTAACGGAGAAATTCCAAAGCTCGAGTGCCGTATTGCTAACCGAGTACCGCGGACTCACTGTGGGAGCGATGAAGACTCTTCGCCGTTCCATAAGTGCTGACGCAACCTACGCCGTGGCGAAGAACACGCTAATCAAGATTGCAGCAAAGAACGCTGGAGTGACCGCATTTGACGGTCAGCTAGCAGGACCTACTGCAATGGCTTTTGTTCACGGTGACCCAGTCAACGTGGCCAAGCAAATGCGCGACTTTGCCAAGGCAAATCCTCTTCTAGTGGTCAAGGGCGGCGTCATGGATGGCGTCACATTGTCACAAGATGAGGTTAAGAAGCTTGCTGATCTTGAAAGCCGTGAAGTTATGTTGGCGCAGGCCGCAGGAATGTTCAAGGCTTCTATGTTCAAGGCTGCTTACATGTTCCAAGCTCCGCTGGCTCAGGCCGTCCGCACTATCGACGCCCTGCGTGCCAAGCAAGAGACAAACGCTTAACAAAGAAAATAAGGAGAAAATCAAATGGCAAAGCTGACAACCGAACAGCTAATCGATGGCTTCAAGGAGCTATCTCTGATCGAGCTTTCAGACTTCGTAAAGAAGTTTGAAGAAGTATTCGAGGTAACAGCAGCAGCACCGATGGCAGTTGCAGCAGCAGCTCCAGCTGGCGGCGGCGGCGAAGCAGCAGAAGAGAAGGACACGTTTGACGTAGTTCTAGACGCTGCAGGCGACCAGAAGATCCAAGTAATTAAGGAAGTACGTGCCCTTACAAACCTAGGTCTAGGTGAAGCAAAGGCTCTAGTTGATGGTGCTCCATCAACAATCCTTGAGGGTGCAAACAAGGAAACCGCCGAGAAGGCAAAGGCAGCTCTAGAAGCAGCTGGTGGAAAAGTAACCCTTAAGTAATTAGGTTCACTCAAAGAAAAGTCCCCCAGGCAATTGGCTTGGGGGTTTTTCTTTAACCGAGTCACTTCTTATTGCAATAGGTGAGACAGCTAAGCTTTTCTAGGTGGGCCAAGAGCCCTAGACCCCAAAGAATTGAAGCTTCCTAAGTGATGGCAAAAACTAGCTCGGTATCTAAATCCGAGATCACCAAAAACCAAAGAGTTGTGTACATTTTTGTGCTTGGTTTTTTGTTTATGGTTCAAACTCTGGTCACAGACATGTTTTTACCGGCTTACCCAAAAATTGCGGCATTTTTTGAAGTCCCGGACGCTTTCGTTCAATACTCACTTTCCGCAGTTACTTTAGGTGCTGCGATTGGCTTCTTTGCGGCTGGACCACTTAGTGACTCACTAGGCAGGAAAAAACCAGCTCTATTTTTCTTGTCGCTTTTTACCTTTGCTTCAGCTGCTTTGTATGTGGCACCAGGCATCGAAGCCTTTGTTGCTTTTCGTTTTTTGCAAGGGCTAGCTGGAGCTGCAATTGCGGTGGTTACTCAGGCAATTATTAGAGATTTGTTTGTGGGTAAGGCCATGTTGAAGATGTTGGCCAGGGTTTGGTTGGTTGCTGGAATCGCACCAATGGTGAGCCCATTTTTATCGGCGCAACTATTGCTGGTAGCTCCAGATTGGCGAGTGATTCCGCTGGCTTTGACAATCTTGGGTGTTGCGGTGTTGCTGATCGCCTCCAAGGCTCTGGTAGAAAGCCATCACATCGATAACCGCAGGACCAAGGGCTTCGAGGGTGTTACCAAAAGATTCTTAGCGGTATTTAAAGACCGCATTCTGGTAGGTCTTGTTCTTATTGGAATGGTGCAAACTATTGGGCTCTTTAGTTACCTGAACATCATTCCGTTCCTGTATCAAGACAGCCTCGGGCTTTCACCAGTTGAGTTTTCTATTGCTTTCTCGATTACTGCTTTTTGCTGGTTCTTGGGAATTCAAGCCGGAGCGAAGCTGGGTCGAATGTTTAGAGCCACCTGGGTTATCTTGGCTTCGTTGATTCTTGCAGTTGCTGCCGGATTTGGGCTTTTTACTATTGCCAATCAAAATCCAGGCATCGAATCTGTGATTCCCCTGATGGCTGTTTTCATGATTTCATTTGGAATGACCATCACACCGATACAGACGATTGCACTGCAGGGCCATGGTTCGGAGGCTGGGACAGCCGCTTCTGTGCTTGGTGTTATGAACTCGCTCACCGCAGCGTTTGCGGCACCCCTATACCCAATACTTGGGAGTGCTACCACGGAGGGTCTGGGGATAGCGATTGCGCTTAGCCACTTGGCCGCAATAGCTATCTTCTTCCTAGTTGTTAGACCTAAGTCCGTTCCAGCACTTATCAAGGACTAGTTAGGTATCCTAGGAATACATACAAGTTGTCGCATTGGCCCTTTAATGGGGTGGCAACTTCCATAAAGGATGTGGAAATCACGATGAGGATTTTACTCGTCGGCGCGGGCGGCGTAGGCGCCGCAATAGCCAAAATTGCAAGTGAAAGATCTTTTTTTGAAGTCATGGTCGTTGCCGACTTTGATGTCAAAAGAGCCGAAGAAGTTATCGAATGGATTAGAAAGCGCCACAGCGATGAGGTCGCAGCCAAATTTATTCCAGCCACAATCGATGCCTCGAAGGCGTCAAGTATTATTGAGCTCTGCAAAGAGCACAACATCACCTTCCTACTAAACGCGGTAGAGCCAAAGTTCGTACCGACTGTTTTCTCAGCAGCGTTTACCGCTGGTGTTGGATACATGGACATGGCGATGTCTCTATCAGAGCCACACGAAACCGATCCTTATCACAAGCCCGGAATCAAGCTTGGTGATGCTCAGTATGCACTGAACTCACAGTGGGAAAAAGCTGGCCAGCTGGCACTAATTGGAATGGGTGTTGAGCCAGGGCTATCTAACATCTTTGCCAAGTACGCTGCCGATGAACTGTTCAGCGAGATTGACGAAGTCAGCATCAAGGATGGCTCGAACCTGACTGTAAGAAATGACAAGGGTGAAGAAATCTTCGCCCCATCTTTTTCGATCTGGACGGTTATCGAAGAGTGCTTAAACCCGCCTCTGATTTACGAAAAAGACAAAGGTTGGTACACAACCGAGCCATTTAGCGAACCTGAGATTTTTGAGTTCCCAGAGGGTATTGGAGCAGTTGAGTGCGTAAACGTAGAGCACGAAGAGATTCCGATGCTTCCAAGAACCATGGATGTCAAGAAAGTAACTTTCAAGTACGGACTCGGAGCTGAATTCATCTCGGTGCTAAAAACCCTGCACAACCTAGGCCTAGATGCCACTAAGCCGGTTCGGGTGCGTTCAGCATCAGGCCCAGTGGACGTTGCACCAAGAGATGTTGTCGTTTCGGTTTTGCCCGATCCTGCAACCCTCGGTCCTCAAATGACAGGTAAGGCTTGTGCCGGAGTTCTTATAACTGGAAAAGATAAGAACGGTAAAGATCGCGCCACATACATTTACCACGTAGCCGACAACGCCGAAACTATGTCCGAGTACCAGTCTCAGTGCGTTGTTTTGCAAACCGCCTTCAACCCACTAATTGCCCTTGAGCTAATTGCCGAAGGTACTTGGTCTGGCAAGGGTGTTATGGCACCTGAGCAGTTCCCCCCAACACCATTTTTGGAACTGATGTCCTCATCAACCGGATACCACCAGAAGTGGTTTGCGCAGGAAAGACTGCCAGCAAATCCACTAGCCCTTCCATAAGGCTCGTCGATGAACTACCGCATAGTTGAGGCCGAACCTAGCCAAGCAGACGTGCTTGCAGAGCTTATCAACCAGCATGAGCTCAAAATTGACCCAACTTCCACGTCGATAGGTGTTGAAGAGTCCAAAGAAATAATTGCAGGATTCTTTGATCCTGCGATAGCTGCCTTCATTTATTCTGAGGGCGTTGAAGAACCAAGTGCTTTTTATTCGGTGAACCCTGACTCCAACAGAAAAAGACTATTCACCGACGTTTACGCCAGGCCAGGCTCAAATCTCATCAAGGAAGCGCTAGTTGAGTCGCTAAAAGCAGCTGCCGCAGAGTTTCAAGATTACGAACATTGGTTTGGCGTGAACACCAAAGATGTCACGATGCGAGAAGCCCTGGAGTCGCTCGGTATGCATGTTATTCGTACCTACTGGCACATGAAAAGAGATTTAGCGGCTACAGATAGCGTGCCCAATTCTAGGCCGGAAGTTTCAATTCGATTGGTCTCTGGAGATGAAGACATGCAGACCTCGTGGAAGCTACATCAGGACTCATTTAGTAACCACTTTGGATTTGCCCCGAGGCCGATGGAGCTTTGGATCGAACAAACCAAGGCAGCTAGCACATTGGACCCAGAGGCATGTTTCATACTGGACTACGAGGGTGAACCAGCCGGCTTTGTTCAGATGGCTAATGCAAATTATCACCTAAATGGTGGCTATGTTGACGTTCTAGGTGTGGCCCACAAGTTTCAGGGCAAGGGATTAGGTCAGATTCTCTTGCAACACGGAATCAATCACAGCGTTGATCAGGGGCGTGAGTTCATCGAACTTAATGTCGATAGCGGAAACGAGTCTGGTGCCCTTAGGCTTTACGAGAAGTTGGGCTTTAAGCCAAATAGCTCTTGGGAGCAGTACGAGAATAAGAATTGGGTGGAGTTTGTCAGAGGACTTTGATGTTGCGGTAATTGGATCTGGCTTCGGCGGATCTGTTGCAGCACTGCGCCTAAGCGAAAAAGGCTACAAAGTTCTAGTGATTGAATCTGGTGCCAGATTTGAAGACAACGATTTTGCTAAGAGCTCCTTTGATCTAAAGAAGTTCCTTTTCTTTCCAAAACTTGGTCTAAAAGGTATCCAGCGAATAGATCTACTAAAAAACGTGCTTGTGATGAGTGGCGCTGGCGTTGGCGGCGGCTCTTTGGTTTATGCGAACACTTTATATCGCCCACCGGCCAGATTCTTCTCAACCGGTAGCTGGTCTAACATGGCTGATTGGCAAAACCTCCTCGAACCTTACTACGACCAGGCCGAGCGAATGCTCGGGGTGGAAGTCAACAAGTATTTTTCACCCGCCGACGAAGCACTCAAAAAAGTCAGCGACCGCTTAGGTTTCGGTTCTACTTTTCAAATGACACCGGTTGGTATTCACTTTGGCGAAGAGGGAAAGACAGTAGAAGACCCATACTTTGGCGGTAGGGGTCCATCGCGCACCGGTTGCATCAATTGCGGCGAGTGCATGACCGGTTGCAGACACGGGGCCAAGAACACACTGGTCAAAAACTATCTTTACCTGGCCGAGAAACTTGGCACCAAGATCATGCCGCTAACTAAGGTTGTCAACATTGAGCAGGTACCAAACGGTTACACACTCACCTTGATTCAAAGCGATAAGTTATTTGCCACTAAGCGCACCATCACGGTTCCAGAAGTTGTGGTTGCAGCTGGTGCGCTTGGTTCAGCGAAGCTGTTGCATAAGGTCAGAGCCAAGGGGAATCTTTCTGGAATTAGTCCAAGACTCGGTGAGCTATCTAGAACCAACAGCGAGTCTTTGCTTGGAGTGGTGGCAAAAAATAGAGATGTTGATTTTTCCCAGGGATCGGCAATAACGTCTTCTGTATTCCCTGACGCCGATACTCACATTGAACCAGTTCGGTACGGACGTGGCTCAGGCTTTATGGGACTTTTACAGTCTGTTATTGCTAGCGGCCCTAAAGGTCAAACACCAAACATCTTTAGGCTGATTGGGGTAACCCTCAAGAATCTTCCTAAGTTGCCAAACTTTTACAACCTTCGTACTTGGCCCGAGCGAACTCTCATCTTGCTAGTTATGCAATCAAGAGACAACTCACTGACTACTTACTGGAAGAGAAGACTTACCTCTAAGCAAGGCCACGGTGAACCAAATCCTGCCTGGGTTCCAATGGGTCACACCGTTGCCAAAGAAATCGCAAAAGATGTCAATGGCACACCAGGAGCTGTTATTGGAGAACCATTTGGTATTCCACTTACCGCGCACTTCCTTGGCGGTGCAGTGATTGGTGAAGATGCTAGCGCTGGTGTGGTGGATGGCTATCTTCGAGTCTTTGGTCAACCCGGGTTACACATCGTCGATGGCTCTGCATTGTCTGCAAACCCTGGCGTGAACCCATCACTTTCAATTACCGCTTTGGCTGAATGGGCCATGGCGCACTGGCCAAATAAGTCTGAACAAGACACCAGACCAAACCTTGGCGAAGCTTTTAGGGTTGTTGACTCAGTGAAGCCAAACAATCCTGCGGTGCCAGCATCAGCTAGCGGAGCTCTCAGGCTTCCTCTCCGAGTGCTCTAGCTG
>NZ_JBIILG010000049.1:0-7092 GCF_044232805.1 Rhodoluna sp. | reverse complement strand
TCCGTACCACTGACGTGACCGGTGTTATCACCCTGCCATCAGGAACCGAAATGGTTATGCCTGGTGACACCACTGAAATGTCGGTTGAGCTAATCCAGCCAATCGCCATGGAAGAGGGACTACGTTTTGCTATCCGTGAGGGTGGCCGTACCGTAGGTGCAGGAACTGTAACCAAGATCACCAAGTAATTTCACTTACTTAGTTCAAACCCCCAGGAGAAATCCTGGGGGTTTTTACGTTTTGCGCCAAATAATTGTTGTTTACCTAGTAAAGAGAAAGTTAACCAAATAACAACAATTTTGGTATTTCGGCCATTAATTCTTTGCCATATTTTAAGGATGACAATTCTAAATAGAACCGCTAAGAAGCCAGCGGCAAAGAAAACTGCAGCGAAAAAGCCAGCAGCTAAAAAGGCTTCCCCGTCCAAGGCCACTCCTAAAAAGAAGAAGCCATTAACCCCAGCTCGGGCAGTAGCCAAGGCGACCAAGAAGGCAACCGTAAAGGTAGCTAAGAAGGTCGTAAAGAAGGCAGCGTCCAAGACCACCAAGAAGGTTTCTAAGGTTGCCAAGAAGGTAGCTAAGAAAGTTGCCAAGAAGGCAACTCCTAAGAAACCATCAAAGAAAGCTGCCGTAAAGGCAACTAAGAAAGTTGCAACCAAGGTCCGTAAGGCAACCAAGAAGGTCGCAACTAAAGTTGCAAAGAAAGTAGCTAAGAAAGCTGCGCCTAAGAAGAAGTCAAAGAAGAAGTAACTTTTTTTCTTCTTATTTCAAACCCCCGGGATTTCTCTCGGGGGTTTGCTTTTAGGATCTTGAAAACTCAGCGGCCCGAGCAATCTGCTCTGGGCTTAGTTTTACTCCGGTGTATTTTTCAAACTGGAGTGCAGCCTGAAGAGCATGTACTTGGGCACCAGTAATCAATCCTTTTCCCTGTGATCTGGCCTCAGCAATCAAGGGTGTTTCTGAAGGAGTCGCCACCACATCAAACACACTGCTTGCTGCAGCAATGAGGTCGGAACTGAATGCTAGCTCAGACTCATTTTCGCCAATCATTCCGATGGGAGTGACATTCACGAGAACATCAAATCCAGCGTTAGCTAAAGCATCCTCTTCAAAGGCGTATCCATATTTGGTAGCCAATGAAAATCCCGCATCCTGGTTTCGTGAAGTCACCGTTAGGTTTTCAAACCCAGCTTCTTTGAAGGCAGCCACAACGGCTTTAGCCATGCCGCCAGAACCGCGAACTAAAACTTTGGACGAGTGTTCAATCGAAGAATTCTTTAGAAGTGCAAGCACAGCTTCGAAGTCTGTGTTGGAACCAGTCAAGACCCCGTTGTTGTTCACAACCGTGTTTACAGAATCGATTGCTTTAGCCGACGGGTCCAGATCATCCAGCAACGGGATGATGGCTTCCTTGAAAGGCATGGATACAGAGGCACCTCTAAACCCAAGGGCTCTGATACCCCTAACCGCTCCCTCAAGATCATTGGTTGTGAAGGCCTTGTAGACAAAATTGAGGTTTAGCTCGTCATACAAGTAGTTATGGAAGCGCGTTCCAAGGTTTGTTGGCCTGGCGGCAAGAGAAATGCACACCTGCATGTCTTTATTTAGTATTGGCACTCTATAAGTCTGGCAGAGCAACATGGCTAGCCACGATTTTGACAAACATCAACAAGGACTACTTCTCGCGGCCAAGTCACGAACCCCCTAAAGGACAAACCAACACCCAAGGCACACACAAGTCTCGAATGCTAGTTTGAATGCATGAAACTTCGATTCAAACTGCTCGCAGCGCTGGTAGTCGCCAATTTCCTGATGCCTGGCCAGATAGCTTCAGCTGATGTGAACGACTTTAGTTTTGAATCTTTCGATGCCGTCTATGAGTTGTCACAAAATAAGGACTTTGATAACCGACCAGAAATACATGTAACCGAAACAATAGTGGCAATATTTCCGGAGATAAATCAGAACCGTGGCATAAAGCGGAGTATTCCCTCTAGTAGCTATGGAGTCTATCCAGGCTTAATTGAAATACACTCTGTCACGGATGAAAACGGAGCTGATCGGGACTACGAGGTTATCGAAGAAGAAGGTTTCAATAATATCTATATCAAGAAAGACGATGATTCATTCGTTAATGGAAGACAGACCTACGTTATCGAATACACCCAATCCTGGGTTATTCGAAATTTTCAAGCCAGTTCCGGTAACGATGAATTTTACTGGGACGTAAACGGCACTGGTTGGCTCCAAAGCTTTGGCAGAGTGAGCGCATCGGTAAAGGTTGACAAGGAACTTCAATCGAACTTGCTAACGAGCGCTGTGTCTTGTTACCAAGGCTTGTCCGGATCAACAAAAAGTTGTGAAGTAAAACAGTTATCCGCAGACCAAATGTATTTTGCCGCTAGCAACTTGATGCCGGGTGAGAATCTAACAATTTCAATACCATTTACAGCTGGAGCAGTGAATACAAGTGGACCCAATGTAGATGGCTCAGCGTCTTGGATCATTTATCAGATAGCAGCCTTATTGGCTTTACTGGTCTTGGCTTGGGCTGTTTATTTCAGAATCTATCGAATTAGGTCTCGCGGAAAAAATCAATTCACGGTACCCGAATACAAGCCGGCTGCTACCCCAACGCTTCTCGACACCAGCATAATTTCTCGCAAGAGCTCCCATTTAATTCAGGCCCTAATCGTTGAGCTAGCAGTCAAGCAGCAAATCGAAATAGAAGCAGTGACTGGAGATGACAAGAGCTTCATCTTACGAAGAACAAGCTCCGCTTTGGATCAGGATGGGGTGATGGCCGCATTAGGTCTTAGTCAGAGCGGCGCCGAAACTCGAATTGGTTCCTCCGCAGATGACGCGCAGAACCAGCTAATTTCTGTAGCACTTCAGAAGCTAATAGCAGGGAAGGTAAGAGCAGTAAATAGTGGAGGCTACTTCTCGAAACGTGCGCTTGGCTTACCAGCTCTTGGTTGGCTGGTGGGGCTTGCGCTATATATCGTCTGGATCATAGTTGCCCTGCAATTGGATCAGATGACAGGGGCAGGTTACGTGGCTGCCCCGATTTTGAGTTTTCTACCCTTTAGCGCTGTCTACTGGTTACTAGTTTCAAAACGTTCCTATACCGCTAAGGGCAGCTCAGTTATCTCTCATCTCAAAGGTCTAGAAATGTATATCGAGCTAGCTGAAAACGACCGACTCGAATTCCTTCAGTCACCTAAAGGCGCTTTACTCAAGCCTTCAGAATTAACCGGAAAACAAGTGCTAAAGCTTTATGAGGAAGTTCTACCGTGGGCAATATTGCTCGGTCTTCAAAAACAATGGGGTGAGGTGCTTACAGAACTTTACCGAGAGCAAGGATCGCCCTCCTGGTTTAGTGGTGCGCCTTTCATGACCCAAAGCCTCTCTAGCGTTGGTCAGGCTCTAAGCTCCTCATTAGCTACAAGTTCATCAGGTGGATCTTCCGGTAGCGGATCATCTGGCGGTGGCGGTGGTGGTGGTGGTGGCAGTGGGATCTAGTTCGGTTATTCTTCCGTCCGCTAGCTCTTTATCCCACTTGGCAATTTAGTATTGGCCAACTGCAGGACGACAGAGCAATAGACTCAAGGTCGATTTGAGTGAAGTTCAATTAGGAGTCTCAAAGTGGTAGATGCCAACTGGGGTTATCAGGTAGCTGACACGATTCAGCTGGCTTATTTGACCCGTGCTGGGATTATTGAATCTCGTCACCACGGTCTGGTTTGCCTCACTGGGCCTGATGGCAAGCTGATTCAAGAACATGGAAACTCCCGAAAACTCATTTATCCCCGCAGCGCCGTAAAGCCATTACAAGCACTGGCTCTTCGAAGATCAGGGCTATTACTTTCCGGTGAACAACTTGCTATGTCGAGCGCATCGCACCAGGGCACCCCAGAGCACATCAAAATAGTCCTTGGCATTCTTCAAGACGCTGGTTTGAGTGAATCAGATCTGCAGTGTCCGGTGGCATGGCCAGGCAACTTGGCTGCAAGAAGTAAAGCCGAATCAGAATCAAAAGCAGCGTTTAACTGCTCCGGCAAGCACGCTGCATTCTTGGCAGCCTGTGTCAAAAACGGCTGGGACACCAAGAGCTATCTTGATCCGAGCCATCCACTGCAGAAACTTATTGTTGAAGTAATCGAAGAGTTTTCTGGAGAGAAAATCCCACACTCCACCTTCGATGGCTGCGGAGCACCGCTCCACTTGATGAGCCTGCAGGGCTTAGCCAAGGCAATTGGAAAATTCGCTGCTACCGAAACAGAGATTCAGGCAGCGATGCTTGCAAACCCATGGGTTGTTGACGATCACGGGGGATCAGACACTCTTGTGATGGAGCAAGGCATGCTAGCCAAGATTGGTGCCGAAGGGGTCTTTGTAATTGGGCTCACTTCTGGCCACGGTGTTGCAGTCAAGGTGGCCGATGGCAGCATGAGACCAGCGGGATTAGCAGCACTAAAGATGCTGCTAAATAACAATTTGCTTGAGCAAAGCACCTACGACCTGCTGTTTTCAAAGTTGAGCATTCCCACCCTTGGCGGCCAAGAGGTAGTGGGCCAACTAGAAGCTGCTTTCTAGTTTTTGGAAGAAAAAAGCCCCCGCTAGGGTTATCTAACTCATGGACCAGCAAACACCCACTCGACTAATAGGCGTTTACAACGCCGATGGTGGGGTTGTGGGGGAGCTGAAGTACTTCTTTGGGCATCTAATTGGAGTAGCAAAGTGCGAGCTTTGCGATGTGACTCATTCGCCAATTCGTCGTAAGGCTTCTTTTGACAAGCTGGCCTTGGACCTCAAGGCAGAGTTTGGGCTGGAAATAGACCTAAAGCACCTCAATGAAAGGACCGAATCCGAGATTCGGGCCTCTTCGGGCCAAGAACCCTGTGTTTTGGCCCAATATGCTGATGGCTCGTTGGGCATGTTCCTCGATCGAGCAGAACTTGCCATGGTCAAGGGTGATGTTGCCAAGTTCGAGGGGATTGTTAGGGCCAGGCTTCGCCTGTTCTTTTAGGCCATTTTGAGGGCTGAATATAGACCTGCATCGGATCTTTAACTTGCATTGACTCGCTGTGCTGTGGCAGGATTGACAAGTTGCTGAGTATTTGGGCCTTTCTTGGTCCAAACCACCTCTGGCTCGTGTCTAGATCCTTTGTTCTTCAAGGAATTTAGTCCCCCGGAGGCTACAACAAGAACTTAAACCTTCATCAGTATTTAGGTCTGGATGTCATTCGACACGCCCGACCGCGGGTGTGGGTGAAGCGATTCAAGTCCTTTGAATCAAACATTTATGAAACGGAAAGTGAGTCACGATGGCGGCACAGAAGATCCGCATTCGATTGAAGTCGTATGACCATGAGGTCATCGATTCATCGGCGCGCAAGATTGTCGACACAGTAACCCGTGCAGGTGCAACCGTAGTTGGACCAGTTCCACTTCCTACCGAGAAAAACGTTGTTTGTGTTATCCGCTCTCCTCACAAATACAAGGACAGCCGTGAGCACTTCGAGATGAGAACTCACAAGCGCGTAATCGACATTATTGACCCAACTCCAAAGGCAGTTGACTCACTAATGCGTCTAGACCTACCAGCCGATGTCAACATCGAGATCAAGCTCTAAGGAAAAAAAGATGTCTACCGAGAATAGAACCGTAAAGGGCCTGCTGGGCAAGAAGCTTGGCATGACTCAGGCATGGGACGAGAACAACAAGATGATTCCGATCACTGTTGTTGAAGCCGGATCAAACGTTGTTACTCAGATCAAAAACCTAGAGCTTGATGGCTACCAGGCAGTTCAGGTTGCCTATGGTGCAATCGCTGCTCGCAAGGTGAACAAGCCTGAGGCTGGTCACTTCGCAAAAGCTTCCGTTGCACCTCGCCGCTACTTGGCCGAGATCCGCACCGCTGATGCAGACACTTACTCCGTTGGACAAGAACTTGGCGTAGAGGTTTTCGAAGTTGGTCAGATGCTTGACGTAGTTGGAACCTCAAAGGGTAAGGGCTTCGCAGGTCACATGAAGCGCCACGGTTTCCATGGTGTTGGTGCATCGCACGGTCAGCACCGTAACCACCGTAAGCCTGGTTCCATTGGTGCATCCTCTACACCGGGTCGCGTATTCAAAGGAACTCGCATGGCAGGTCGCATGGGAACAGATCGCGTAACCGCTATGAACCTAAAGCTTCACGCAGTGGATGCTGAAAAAGGTCTACTACTTATCAAGGGAGCAATCCCAGGTCCAAAGGGCCAGCTAGTTTTCGTTCGCAACGCTGTGAAGGGAGCCTAAGCAAATGGCTGAGAATTCAATCGACATCGTCGACGTAGCTGGCAAGAAGACAGGCGCCGCAACACTTCCTGCCGAGATCTTCGACGTTCAGACCAACGTTCCTCTATTGCACCAGGTTGTTGTTGCACAGCAAGCTGCTGCTCGCCAGGGAACCCAGTCAACTCTGAAGCACGGTGAAGTTTCTGGAACTGGTAAGAAGCCTTTCAAGCAGAAGGGAACCGGTAACGCTCGTCAGGGATCCCTCCGTGCTCCACAGATGCGCGGTGGTTACATCACCCACGGTCCAAAGCCAAGAACTTACGAGCAGAGAACCCCAAAGAAAATGATTGCTGCTGCAATCAAGGGTGCTCTGTCAGACCGCGCTCGCAATGGACGCCTGCACGTAGTTGCAGAGCTGTTTAAAAACGGCGCTCCTTCCACCAAGTCAGCTGCCTCGATTCTTGCTGTACTAACCGGTGGCAGAAAAGCTCTGGTAGTTCTAGATAGAAGCGATGACCTTAGCTACAAATCCCTTCGCAACCTAAAAGACGTTCACGTTTTGCCGGTTGACCAGGTAAACGCTTACGACGTAGTTCTTAGCGACGACGTTGTGTTCACCAAGGCGGCTTTGGATGAGTTCATCAGCAACGCATCCAAGTCCAAGACCGAGAAGGAGGGCTAGTAAATGAGCGCCCTAAACAAGAACCCAAGAGATGTTATCCTGCGTCCAATTGTTTCTGAAAAGAGCTACAACCTAATTGACGAAGGTAAGTACACCTTCGAGGTTGACCCTCGTTCGAACAAGACTGAGATC
>NZ_JBIILG010000004.1:0-59852 GCF_044232805.1 Rhodoluna sp. | reverse complement strand
TCTCGTTCGCACCTTCTCTACCAAAGTCATCAACTGTCTGCACCAGCTCTGGGCTGAGGCCAGAACTTGCCAGAGCATCTTTGAGAATCTTCGACAACGCGATGTTGGTGTTTTCGGCGGCAGTTCCACCACGAAGGACAACAGCATTTCCAGACTTAATTGCTAAAGCACTGATGTCGATAGTCACATTCGGCCTGGCTTCGTAAATAACCCCGATTACACCAAAAGGAACACGAATCTGAGTGAGATCTAATCCATTCTCAAGGATCTTGGCCTGAACTACCTCTCCTATTGGGTCTGGCAGCGCGATAACTTCTTGAATCGAATCAGCAAGAGATTTGATTCTCTCCTCTGTGAGCCTAAGGCGATCCTGCAATCCGGTAGCCAAATTTGATTTGACGGCCTCCTTTAGATCAAGTGAGTTTGCCGAGAGAATCTCTGCGCTGCGTGCAACAAGTAACTCACCAATTGAATTCAAGGCTGCGTTTTTGGACGCAGTTGAGGCAGTAGCAAGTAAGTAGCTAGCGTCTTTAGCTAATTGAATTCTTTGTAACGCGGTCATAATCCGAGCCTAGCCCTGAGCCTTACTGGTTTGTGGTTTGGGTTCAAAGAAGGTTCCAGAGTTGATTCCAGACAGAACCAAACCAACATTGTCTGCATTGGTGACGATCACTGCAATTCCGGCTTCTGTACACTCCCTAGCTGCCGCAACTTTCGTTATTGCTCCGCCGGTTCCAACACCGGTATTGGTTCCACCAATTTCTAAGGCGCCCATGTCCATATCAAATGGAACGTGGGAAATCAACTTTGCGTCGGGGTTAGTAGGCGGGACATCATAAATTCCATCAACATCACTTAATAGAACCAGTGCGTCCGCACCAATCAGGGTTGAAACCATTGCAGCCAGGTGATCGTTATCTCCAAAGCGAATTTCAGTGGTGGCCACGGTGTCGTTCTCGTTGACAATAGGAAGCGCCTTGAGCTCGAAAAGTCTCTCTAGGGCCTTTCTTGCGTTGTCACGGCTTTCGTGGTTCTGAATGTCCGGAACTGTTAGCAGGACTTGACCGGCAATAATCCCGAATCTTTCCAGTGACTTTTGGTACTTAGAGACCAATCGGAACTGACCTACCGCGGCTAGAGCCTGAAAAGTTTCTAGGTCTGTTGGTTTTTTCTCAAAGTCAAAAAGTGGCATGCCAGTAGCAATTGCTCCAGATGACACGAGGACTATTTCAGTACCGCTCTCCATTGCCTTGGCAAGGGCATCAACGAGGTTATCTATCTTGTCTTCGTTCACTCCAGTAACTGAGTTTGATCCTATTTTTACGACAACTCTTTTTGCACCTTCAAGCCAGTTAGATTTTCCCGACATCTACTTTTCCTCCTCTGACCCAGGTGTGCTCCAAGCTCCAGACTTGCGGTCTTGTTCCATCTGATCGCGGAAAGCGGATCTTGCGTCCATCATCTCTTGGTAGCGCTTTCGACGCTCAGCAGTGGTGCGGCGATCGTTTAGCGGCCCGAACCTAGGATCGGTTCCACGAGGGCTAACAAGAAGCTCGGCGGTGGATGCAATTGTTGGCTCCCAATCAAAGATAATTCCATCTCCCGGGCCAATCACCACGGTTGAGCCAGAGGATGCTCCGGCTTTGAAAAGAGCGTCTTCGATTCCAATTTTTGCCAAGCGGTCAGCAAGATAACCAACTGCCTCTTCGTTTCCAAACTCAGTTTGGGCAACCCAGCGCTCTGGCTTAGCGCCAAGGATACGGAAGAACTCTTCCATTCCCGATTCTTCGCGAACAATAGTGAACTTGTTGTCTTCTTTTCTTACCTGCATCAAAGTGATACGCGGCTTGGCTGGAACATCAGCTTTTGACTTTCGCTCTGATTCAACAAGCTTGCCCATCGCGTACTTAAGTTCCTTGAGACCAGCGTGTGAAGCGGCGGACACCTCGAAAACTTCGAAACCCCTGGCCTCAAGTTCTGGCCGGATAAACGTTGCCAACTCTTGAGCGTCAGGAATGTCTACCTTATTTAGAGCAATTAGAGCAGGTCTCTCGGTGAGCGGCACTTGACCCTCTGGAACTTGGTAGGCATCGAGTTCTTTTAGAACCTTGTCGAGATCCGATATCGGATCTCTGTTTGGCTCAAGAGTTGCGCAATCAATTACGTGTAACAAGGCAGCACATCTTTCGACGTGACGCAAGAACTCTAGACCTAGCCCTTTTCCTTCGCTTGCTCCTTCAATAAGTCCTGGAACATCAGCGATGGTGAACCTGGTTTCTCCAGCCTGCACGACACCAAGATTTGGATGAAGGGTGGTGAACGGGTAGTCAGCAATCTTTGGACGTGCCGCCGAAACTGCAGCGATAAGTGAAGACTTTCCGGCGCTTGGGTAACCAACTAAAGCAATGTCAGCAACGGTTTTGAGTTCGAGTACTACATCGCCTTCCCAACCCGGAACTCCAAGCAGAGCAAAACCTGGAGCTTTGCGCTTGGTTGATGAAAGTGCCGCGTTTCCAAGTCCCCCGACTCCGCCTTCTGCCACGACAAGTTCCATATCGGCTTCGTCTAGATCAGCAATGAATTCTCCGGTTGGCTTTTTCACAATCGTGCCAACTGGAACTGGCAACCTGAGATCTGCTCCCTGGGCTCCATTTCTAAAGTCTCCCGCACCGGCTGCTCCGTCTCCTCCGGTACGATGTGGGTGAAAATGGTAATCAAGCAAAGTTGTGGTGTTGGCATCCGCTACTAGGGTGATAGAGCCACCGTCTCCACCGTTAGCCCCGTCAGGTCCACCAAGTGGTTTGAATTTCTCCCGTTTTACCGAGACGCAGCCTTTTCCACCATCACCGGCGCGCAAGTGAAGGGTGACTTGATCAACAAATGAAATCAATTTCGTCCCTTCCTGTAAATAACTAAAGGCGAGCCTTTGGCTCGCCTTTAGTAGAAACTTTTTTTCGTTCTAGGCTTATGCAGCCTCAACGATGTTTACTACTCGGCGACCACCCTTGGTTCCGTATTGCACGGCACCTGTGGCTAGAGCGAACAAAGTGTCATCCTTGCCCTTGCCTACGTTCTTTCCCGGGTGAAAGTGTGTTCCGCGCTGACGAACAAGGATCTCTCCTGCGTTGACTTCCTGGCCTGCGTAACGCTTTACGCCAAGACGCTGAGCATTGGAGTCTCTACCGTTTCTGGTGGAGCTAACGCCTTTTTTGGATGCCATTTGTTCTAGTCCTTTACTTGATCTCTAGTACTTTGACGCGGGTAAGTTCAGAGCGGAAACCCTGCTTCCTTTTGTACCCAGTCTTGTTCTTGTACTTCTGAATGATAATTTTTGGTCCACGAAGGTCGTTCATGACCTCGGCGGTTACCTTAACGGAAGCAAGGGTTGTGGCATCGGTTGTAACCTTGTCGCCATCTACCAACAGCAAAGCCGGAAGTTGAATTTTGCCACTTTTGTCAGCTTTTACTCGGTCCAAAGTCACGATGGTTCCAACTGAAACCTTTTCCTGACGACCGCCTGCGCGAACTACTGCGTAAACCACTTGTTTTACCTTTTTCTAAGTTTGGATTGTTTCCACCTGGGCAACAAATCCCTAGTCTAATGGGGCCTAAGCCTTGGGGTCAACCGGTCCATCGCTGGTTGCCCGCCTTGGCTTGCGTTTTACCTCTGGCTTTGCCTCTGGAAGGGCCTCAAGAATGGATTCCAGGCCTGCGGCCTTGGAGTCGACAACAGGCTCTGACTTTGCCGACTTCCCGAGTGTTGAGGCTGCGATCTTGGCCATCACGCTATTGATCTCGACAGCCTTTTCAGGGGTTACCACGTTTGCAACATCCATGTGGCCCTTGCGCTTTTTCTCGCTCTTACCTTCGTTGTTAGATCTAGATCTCACAATTGGCTCGTGGTGAACAATCACCCCCCTGGAATCACAAACCGCACAAGGCTCGCTGAAAGATTCCAAAAGCCCGATTCCAAGCTTCTTTCTGGTCATTTGAACAAGCCCCAGAGAAGTAACCTCAGCAACCTGATGCTTGGTGCGGTCTCTTCCAAGACATTCAATAAGTCTTCTGGAAACTAGATCCCTGTTCGATTCAAGCACCATATCGATAAAGTCCACAACGATAATTCCACCGATGTCGCGCAGTCTTAGCTGACGCACAATTTCCTCAGCAGCCTCCAAGTTGTTCTTGGTTACTGTTTCTTCGAGGTTTCCGCCGCTACCGATGAATTTTCCGGTGTTCACGTCAACTACGGTCATTGCCTCAGTGCGGTCAATAACCAGCGATCCTCCCGATGGAAGGTAAACCTTGCGCTCCAAAGCCTTGTCAATCTGCTCGCCCACTCGGTAGTGATCAAATAGGTCATCTTTGCCCGTATAGCTTTCAACACGATCCATCAAATCAGGAGCTACAGACTCCAAGTACTCGGTGATCACTGACTGGGCGTCATCGCCAGCGATGATCATCTTCTGGAAGTCTTCGTTGAACACGTCTCGAACAATTTTGACCAGAAGGTCTGGCTCGGAATGTAGCAAGGTTGGCGGGGTAGCTTTTTTGAGCTTGTTTTGAATTCCGGTCCACTGCGCCTGAAGCCTCTGAACATCAAGAGTTAGTTGTTCTTCGGTTGCTCCCTCGGCAGCGGTTCGAACAATCACACTTGCTTCTTCTGGAACTATGTCCTTCAAAATCTTCTTGAGTCTTACTCTTTCCGAATCTGGAAGCTTCTTGGAGATTCCGTTCATATTGCCGTTTGGAACGTACACCACGTATCTTCCAGGAAGAGAAACCTGAGAAGTTAGTCGCGCACCTTTTTGGCCAACAGAGTCCTTGGTTACCTGAACCAAGATAGTGTCGCCAGATTTCAGAGCAAGCTCAATCTTTCTTGGTCTTCCTTCTAGTCCATCAGCGTCCCAGTTGACTTCACCGGAATACAACACAGCATTTCTGCCCTTGCCGATGTCAACGAAAGCTGCCTCCATGGAAGGAAGTACGTTTTGCACTTTTCCAAGGTAAACGTTTCCAATTAGCGAACCATCTTGGGTCTGCGCAACGTAGTGCTCAACCAAAACCTTGTCTTCAACAACACAAAGTTGGATCTTGGCGTCTTTTGATCGAACCAGCATCATGCGGTCGACCGACTCGCGACGAGCCAGGAATTCGGTTTCGGTAATTGTCTGACGACGTCTACCCGAGTCTCGTCCATCGCGCCTGCGTTGCTTCTTTGCTTCAAGCCTTGTTGAGCCCTTGACTCTTTGAGGTTCGTTACTCGGTTCTTTTGGAGCCCGCGGAGTGCGGACCTTTACTACAACGTTTGGAAGGTCCGAAGACTCATCGATAGGCTCTCCGGCTCGGCGGCGAGATCTTCTTCTAAGGTGAGATTCGGACTCGGCCTCTGAGTTTTTCTTGTTGCTTGACTTTTTGCGAGGTTCAACCGGTGGAAGATCTGGCGCCTGAAAAATTAGCGATGTCGCACTTAGCGCAGCAGGCTTAGAGCCTGATTTCGCGGTAGCTTTTTCTGAATCTTTTGCCGCTACTTTTGGTTCGGCTTTTTCTTTCTTTGCGACCTTTGGATCAGCTTTTTTTGAGCTCTTATGCTCATCTGATTTTGACTTAGTCGCTAAAGGCTTCTTGTCCGTTTTCTTTGGAAGCTTCTCAGCTTTAGCTGAATCGTCTTTTTCTTTCACCATTTCGGTGTACTCCAAGCTGCCGATTGGCAAAAGCCCACACACTTTGCCGATATTCGGCTATCAAATCTGTATCGGCAACTTTTGTAGCCGACTAAACCTTGGTGGTTGCGAGTAATTGCTGTCACGACGCCCTGCCAGCTGCCCAGATGGGTCTTATACCTTGGAGCCGAATTCTCGATAAACCTTTGGCGTCTAGAAGATGTGGCTCTAGCTCACCTAGGTATAAGTATGACATCAATATGGCAAAAGCCCTGAATTGTCGTGGAATACTTGAGTTTATGAGTCAAAAAACAGCAGATCAAAGCCTTATTGGCGCTCCAGTATCGCTTGCTTGGATGCTAATTGCTGGTGGTGCCACAGGTTGGCTTGCGGCTCTGGCTCTCACGATCGAAAGGCTCAGGGTTGCCACCAACCCAGATGCAGTTCTTAGCTGCGATGTCAGCCCCTTCATCTCCTGCAAGTCAGTCATGCTGACCTGGCAGGCTTCGCTTTTAGGCTTTCCGAACTCACTTATCGGGCTGGCAGCATTTGCTATTCCAGTTGTGATTGGTTTTGCAATTTTGGCAGGAGCCAAATTTGCGAAGTGGTTCTGGCAATTGTTCACAATCGGCATGACTGGTGGATTTGTATTTGTGTTCTGGCTCTTCAGCCAAAGCTTGTTTGACATCGGTGCCCTATGCCCATACTGCATGATTGCCTGGGCCGGAATGATTCCGATGTTCTGGAAGCATTTCTTGTTTGCAGCTAGCGAGGGAATTGTTCCAGTTCCTGTAAAAACTGTTGGGTTTTTTGTCAATGCCTATGACTGGCACTGGCTATTCACTATCTTGACATTCTTTGGTTTGAGCGCGACTGTGGTTTGGAGATTCTGGGACTTGTGGCCCAGCCTGTTTTAGCTAAACCAAATACCAAGTTCTCTGGTTGCGGATTCAACTGAATCTGAACCGTGAACCAAGTTCTTTTGAACTTTCTCGCCCCAGTCGCGACCTAGATCGCCTCTAATGGTGCCAGGGGCAGCGGTTGTTGGATCAGTTGCGCCGGCTAGAGCTCGGAATCCCTCGATTACTCGTTCGCCTTCTACTCGGATTGCAACTATAGGGCCGGAGGACATGAACTCAATCAGTGGCGCATAAAAGGGCTTGCCCTCATGCTCTGCGTAGTGAGCGGCAAGTTGCTCTTTGCTAGGCTGCAGCATTTTCAGTCCTGTAACAAAGTAACCTTTGGACTCAATTCGGCTAATTATCTCGCCGGTTAGTGAGCGGGCAACGCCATCAGGCTTAATCAAAACTAAGGTCTGTTCCTTAGACATTTACTACTCACTTCCTAAATCTTGACCATCGAGTTTTGCCTTCGCAGCTCTCGCTCTGTCAATTGTGGCACCTGCAATCATTGCCCAGCCCCACATTCCTAAGAATATAGTTCCCAACAAGAACATCAAAGGAACCCAGATTCCAAGCAGCACAACAATCACCTGCAAAACCCATCCAAATGCGTAAGTTCCGCGCTTTCCAAGGACCGCGGGAAACAGCATCAAGATAACCGAAAGCCCCACTCCAACGCCCCAAATAACTGCTGGGTCAGGGTGGACTTGAAGACCAAAACCCACCAGGGTTGCAAAGAACACGACCACGGATTCAAAAACCATAACTAGAGAGCCAAGGGTGGCTCTTGTGGTTCTATTCCGCATCGCTTTCCTCCTGAAGAATTTGCAGGACGTCGCCCACTAGGGAAATTGATCCCGTCACTACAACCATGCCATCAATTTCACTTGCAATTGTTCGGGCACGCTCGAGTGCTTCCCTGACTCCAGTGATTGCTTCGGCCTTGGTTCCTGATTGCTCACTAGTTATCGGCTCTAGTTTAGAAATTTCAAGTGATCGATTTGAGGATGACTCAGTTACAACAAGCCGCTCAAAACAACCAGCGAGCTCGTTGAATACCCCGGCTACATCCTTATCGGAGAGTACAGCCACCAAACCAACTAGTGGCTTTGCAGAAAATTGCGACTTAAGAGAAACTGCCAAGATCTTAGCTCCTGCTGGGTTGTGTGCTCCATCAAGTAACAATTCGGGTTCAGTTCGAACAAGTTGCAATCTTCCGGGGGAAGAAACATCAGCTACGGCTGATCGAAGAACATCATCGGCAATTGGAACTTTACCGCCACCCAAAAAAGCCTCCACTGCTGCAATTGCAACCGCGAGATTGGCGCTTTGATGAATTCCAAAAACGGGAGCCTCGTATGGTCCATACTTTCCCGCCAGACCCGAAACCACAACACGCTGCCCGGTTGAAGTTGCTTGATGGGATTCAACAGAAAATTCTTTGCCGAGCTCGAAAAGAGCTTCTGCCTTCTCACTCGAGACACGTTTTAGAACTTGCATTGCCTCAGCCGTTTGATCCGAAGTGATAACTAGGGCCCCTTGCTTAATGATTCCCGATTTGGTTTCGGCAATTTCTAAAATCGTGTTCCCAAGTCTGTCCATGTGATCAAGGCCGACGGGTGTGAAAACGGCAACGTCGCCATCTGCCACGTTGGTCGAGTCCCACGCGCCACCCATGCCAACTTCCAACACCAGAACATCCACCGGCGCATCGGCAAAGACCGCAAAACCCAGAACCGATAGCGCCTCAAAGAAGGTAAGTGGGGCTTCTGATTGGGCTGCAAGTTCCTGGTCCACCATTTCCAGAATCGGCTCAATGTCCACATAGACGCCATAAAGAACTTGATCACTTACCGCTTCACCATCGATTGCCATTCGCTCAGTGAACTTCAGAAGGTGTGGTGAGGTGAACCTTCCGGTTCTAAGGCCATGCTCACGCAAGATCCGCTCGATAAATCGGGTAGTCGAGGTTTTTCCGTTGGTTCCAGTGATGTGAATCACACGGTAAGAGCGTTGCGGGTCCCCTAATAGTTGAACCGCTCTTTTGGTGGGTTCAAGTCTTGGTCTGATTTTGTTCTCGGGAACCCGCTTCATTAGCTCTTCTAGGACGAAGGCGGCCTTGGACTCCCAGTACTTTTCGTCGTGAACTTCTGCGCTCAAAGCTTTACTACCGAAATCTGAACCTGCTGATTGTCACCAACTGCAACTGCGCCAGAAAGTGCTGCTGATTCGCTATAGCTTATTTCTAAAGTTAGAGTCTCGTTCTTTACAAGGTCCTCGTGGGTCTTGACTGCTTCCAAGACATCCTTGGCTGCTATCAAAGTTGTAGCGATCCGGTCTGAGACATCAAGGTCAGAATCTTTTCTGGCTTGCTGTACCGCACGAACTACATCGCGAGCTAGTCCTTCGGCTTCCAGCTCTGGAGTTACCACCCGATTTAGAATCACAAAACCACCAGCTGGCAAAATTCCAATTAGCTTCTCGGCGCTAGATTCGTCTTTGGCAACCAGGTTGAGTTCGTACTCGCCCTCTACTAGTTCAACACCGTTGACTAGAACCTTGCCCTGAACTTGCTCCCAGTTTCCAGACTTTGCGGCCCCGATGATTTCCTGAACTTGCTTACCAAGCCTTGGCCCCAAGGCGCGAGAGTTTACGGTCAACTGTTGTTCGACTCCAAAGTCTTTGGTTGATTCAACGGCAAGTTCAACAAGCTCTACTTCTTTGACGTTAAGCTCCTCGGCGATTATTTCAGCGAACTCATTTAGCCCCTTGGCTCCTGGAGTTACAACAGTCAACTTTGAAAGCGGCAGGCGGACTCTTAGTGAATTGGTCTTCCGAAGACTAAGCGCCACAGAACTAACAATTCGTACCTGGTCCATCGCCGAAACCAAGTCTGCATCGTATTTCAAGCCCGAGGCCTCTGGCCAGCTCTGCAGGTGAATGCTGCGGCCGCCAGTTAGTCCCCGCCAAATCTGCTCGGAGATCATTGGAAGTAGTGGTGCTGCTACGCGGGTAACTATCTCCAAAACGGTATACAAAGTGTCGAAGGCTTCTTCGTTTCCTTCCCAGAACCGGTCACGAGATCGACGAACGTACCAGTTAGTTAGCACATCGCTAAAGTCACGAAGTTTCGCTGAAGCCGAATAGGAATCGTAAAGATTCAAATCCGCTTCGACACCTTCGATTAGGTCTTTAGTTTTAGATATCAGGTAGCGATCTAGGACATCCTTGCTATCCACCGAATACTTGGCCTGGTAGTTGGAAGCGTTTGCGTACAAGCTAAAGAAGTACCAGGTGTTCCAAAGTGGCAATAGCACCTGACGAACACCCTCACGAATTCCCTGCTCCGTGACAACCAAATTGCCGCCACGAAGGATAGTGCTGGACATCAAGAACCATCTCATGGCATCAGAGCCATCGCGATCAAACACTTCAGAAACATCTGGATAATTTCTCAGCGACTTAGACATCTTCTGTCCGTCGTTTCCTAAAACAATTCCATGAGAGATGGCAGATTTGAAAGCTGGCCTGTCAAATAGAGCAGTTGCAAGTACATGCAGGGTGTAGAACCAACCCCTGGTTTGCCCGACGTATTCAACAATGAAGTCACCTGGGTTGTGAGTATCAAACCAGTCGCGGTTCTCAAATGGGTAGTGAACCTGTGCAAACGGCATTGAGCCAGACTCAAACCAGCAGTCCAGCACTTCTGGAACACGTCTCATCATTGACTTGCCGGTTGGATCGTCCGGGTTTGGTCTAACTAGTTCGTCGATGTATGGCCTGTGAAAATCCGTTGGTTCCTTGCCGAAATCCTTAGCTAGCTCTTCCAAAGAGCCGTAAACATCAATGCGCGGGTAGTTCGGGTCATCAGACTTCCAAACCGGGATCGGAGCTCCCCAGAAACGGTTTCGGCTAATCGCCCAGTCACGCACGTTTTCTAGCCACTTGCCGAAAGAGCCGTCTTTAGTGTGAGACGGAGTCCAGTCGATTTGCTGGTTCAGCTCAAGCATGCGATCTCTGACCTTTGTGGTTTCAACAAACCAAGATGAAACGGCCTTGTATATAAGCGGATTCTTGCACCGATAGCAGTGAGGGTACGGGTGGTCGTAGCTTGCTTGCCTCAGTAGCCTGCCATCGGCTTTTAGCTTTTGAGTAATTGGTTTATTGGCATCGAATACATGCTGACCTTCAAAGTCAGTAATTACAGAATTGAACTGACCGCGCTCGTTCACCGAAACGTAAACAGGGATTCCAGCCAGCTCGCAAAGCTTTTGGTCATCTTCACCATATGCAGGCGCTTGGTGAACGATTCCAGTTCCCTCATTGTCAGCTACATAGTCACCTACTAGTACCTGCCATGCATTCTCAGTGTCAAACTTTGTTGAATCCGAGTAGTAATCAAAGATTCGTTCGTAACGAGTACCGGCGAGGTCTTTGCCCAATACCTTGGTTTCGATTGCCGTTAGTGCTTCTTCGGCGGTTTCGTAACCTAGGTCCTTGGAGTAGTTACCTAACAATGAAGTTGCGATCAAATACTTAGTGGTTGAGTCTCCGCCGTCGGCTGCACCATTTGCTCCTGCGGAAACAATCGCGTATTCAATTTCTGGACCTACCGCGAGCGCGAAGTTTGTTGGAAGGGTCCATGGTGTTGTGGTCCATGCCAGGATGCGAGTCTTGTCATAAGAACCGCCAACGATTGGGAAGGTTACGGTTACGCTCTGGTCCTGGCGAGTTTTGTAAACCTCGTCGTCCATTCGAAGTTCATGATTCGATAGCGGGGTCTCGCATCGCCAGCAGTAAGCCAAAACTTTGAAGCCTTCGTAGATCAGGCCTTTTTTGTACAGCTCCTTGAATGCCCAAATAACGCTCTCGGTGTAGTTGGTATCTAGGGTCTTATAGTCGTTTTCAAAATCAACCCAACGGGCCTGTCTCGTAACGTAGCTTTTCCAGTCCTGGGTGTACTTCAAAACTGAGGTCTTGCAGTAGGCGTTGAACTTATCTACCCCGTACTTTTCAATCTCTGGCCTTCCAGAGATACCTAACTGACGCTCTGCCTCCACCTCGGCAGGTAATCCATGGGTGTCCCAGCCAAAGCGGCGCTCTACTCGGTAACCCTGCATGGTCTTGAACCTTGGAACTAGGTCTTTGGTGTAACCGGTGAGTAAATGGCCGTAGTGAGGCAATCCGTTGGCAAAAGGAGGACCGTCATAAAACACGAACTCTTCAGCAGATTCTGCTTTTCGCTGGTCTATCGAAGCCTGGAAGGTATCGTCTTTGTCCCAGTAATCAAGAATCCGCTGTTCGATTTCAGGGAAGCTGGGGCTAGGGGTTACGCCAGCTACCTCATCTTCCGAGTTCAGGGGATACATTCTGGGCTTTCTTGGCGTTGTCTTCAGTAATCTTTATCAATGTTAACCTGTATCTAACCTGTTTTTTGGAGACTTTAGCCATGAATAATGCCCGAGGCAATGCTGATAGCTACGCCCGTGCTGCCACCACCCCAGAAAAGGTTGGAGTTGAAGGTCTAGAGCAAAAGTGGGGTTTTAGCTGGGATAAATCCAAAACATACAGCTTCGACAAGTCAGCTCCAAAATCACAAATCTTCTCAATCGATACTCCCCCTCCGACGGTTTCTGGATCTTTGCATGTGGGCCACGTTTTTAGTTACACCCATACCGACCTAGTGGCCAGGTACCAGCGCATGATCGGTAAAGAGGTCTACTACCCAATGGGTTGGGACGACAACGGTTTACCAACCGAGAGACGCGTTCAAAACTTTTATGGCGTTCGCTGCGACCCAAGCCTGGCTTACATAGCTGACTTCAAGCCGCCATTTGAAGGTGGTGATGGCAAGTCAAGCAAAGCTGCCGACCAGGTTCCTATCTCCAGAAGAAACTTCATCGAATTGTGCGAACGACTAACCCTGGAAGACGAGAAGCAATTCGAGGCTCTTTGGCGTCAGCTAGGTCTATCAATTGATTGGTCGCAGACCTACCAAACTATTTCCCCCGATGCTCAGGCCGTTTCTCAAAAAGCATTTCTAAATAACCTCTCTCGCGGTGAGGCCTACCAGGCAATGGCGCCAACGCTGTGGGACGTAACTTTTAGAACTGCGGTTGCCCAAGCTGAGCTAGAAGACCGTGACCAGCCCGGTGCTTATCACCGCATCGGCTTTGATGGACCAGAAGGCAAGATCTTTATCGAGACCACTAGACCAGAGCTGATTCCAGCTTGCGTTGCTCTTGTTGCCCACCCCGACGACGAACGCTATCAGAAGTTTTTTGGCAAGAGCGTAACAACTCCTTTGTTTGGTGTTGAAGTTCCAGTAGTTGCCCATCGTCTTGCGCAAAAAGACAAAGGTTCTGGAATTGCAATGATTTGTACCTTTGGTGACGTCACGGACGTTATCTGGTGGAGAGAGCTAGATCTTCCAAACCGCGCCATCTTGGGCTGGGATGGCAGAATCCTGAGCGATGCCCCCGAGGTAATCACAGACCCTAAAGCTCTTGAGGTGTTTTCCGAACTAGCCGGCAAAACAGTGTTTTCGGCCAGGCAGCGAATTGTTGAGCTCTTGCTCGAATCAGGAGACATGGTCGGCGAGCCAAAGCCAATCACTCACCCGGTTAAGTTCTTTGAAAAAGGCGACAAGCCTCTCGAGATTGTTTCAACGAGACAGTGGTACCTAAGAAACGGCGGCCGCGATGAGGCACTACGCGACAAGCTAATCAAACTCGGTAAGGACCTAAAGTTTCACCCTGACTTTATGCGGGTGCGTTTTGAGAACTGGGTCAATGGCCTAACTGGTGACTGGTTAGTTTCCAGGCAACGTTTCTTTGGTGTTCCGATTCCGGTTTGGTACGCACTCGATACTGACGGTAATCCTGATTACGACAGAGTAATCACTCCCGCAGAATCATCTCTTCCGGTTGATCCTTCCAGTCAAGCCCCAGAAGGATTCACTGAAGATCAGCGGGGTAAGCCAAATGGATTCATGGGAGAGGTAGACATTCTTGATACCTGGGCCACATCTTCCCTAACCCCTCAGCTCGCCGGTGGTTGGATTTCCGATCCTGAGAAGTATGCCAAGGTGTTCCCGTTCACTTTGCGTCCTCAGGGTCAAGACATTATTCGCACCTGGCTGTTTTCAACCGTGCTTCGTTCTTTCCAAGAAGAAAAGAAGTTGCCATGGAGTGACGCTGCGCTATCTGGTTGGATTCTTGATCCAGACCGCAAGAAAATGTCTAAATCCAAAGGCAACGTTGTTGTTCCAAACGACTTGTTGGATGAGCACGGCTCCGACGCTGTCCGGTACTGGGCCGCAGCCGCCAGGCTTGGAACCGATGCTGCCTTTGACGTGGGTCAGATGAAAGTTGGAAGACGACTTGCCATTAAAGTTCTAAACGCTGCAAAGTTCGTTCTCTCCTTTGAGCTTGCTAGCGACAAGGTAGAAGTAACTGAAGCTATTGATAAGGCAATGCTTGCCGCCCTTGCCGAAGTGGTTTCGGGAGCAACCAAGGCTTTTGATAGCTACGATCACACCAAAGCTTTAGAGCTAACCGAGTCGTTCTTCTGGAACTTCACCGACGATTACTTAGAACTTGTGAAAGAACGTGCCTACGGTCAAAACACCGACCCTGCAGCCCAAGCATCTGCGGTGAGCGCTTTAAGAATTGCCCTACTTGCTATCACCAAGCTATTGGCACCATTTATTCCTTTCGCCACCGAAGAAGCCTGGAGCTGGTGGCAAGAAGGTAGTGTCCACCGCAGTAGTTGGCCAGTAGCTGAGGATCTATCTGGCTTCACAGGAAGCCAGAGCGCTGGCTTACTGTCTCATGCCTCCCAGGCCCTCATTGGTATTCGTAAAGCCAAGTCTGACGAGAAGCTATCGATGAAGGCTGAAATAAGCAGCCTGACAATTGAAGCTAGCGAAGCGGACATAAAGTCACTAAAGCTCATCGAATCTGACTTGAAATCCGTAGGAAAGATTGACGACATTAACTACAAAGTGTCTGAGTCGCTAGCAATTAGCGGAGTTTCTTTCAAGCCTGCGCAATAAGAAGGGTCCGAGATGACTAATTCAAATCCATTTCAAGATCGATCCACACTTGAATACGAGCTGCCTGATTTTTCCAAAATCACAGACGAGCACTACCTGCCGGCTTTCTATGCTGGTTGCGAGCAGCAGCTAGGTGAAATTGACGCAATAACCTCACAACCTGAAATAACTTTTGACAACACCGTTGTTGCTTTAGAGCGGTCCGGAAAAATGCTTGAGCGAATGCTTCTGGTGTTCTATAACAAGTCATCAGCAGACACCAACCCGACTATCGACAAAATTGAATCTGAGATTGCACCTAAGCTTGCAGGCCACGAGGATGCAATCAAGCTAAATCCTGCTTTGTTTTCTCGAATCGAAACACTTTATGAAACCCGCGCTCAGCTTGGCCTGGATACAGAGTCGGTTTGGCTCATTGAAAGATATCATCGAGACTTTGTGCACGCCGGGGCAAAGCTAAGCTCAGAAAACCGCGAGACGCTAAAGCAATACAACGAGAAGCTATCGGAGTTACAAACCAAATTTGATCAGAACGCCCTAGCAGAAGCTAATCGTTTGGGTGTTGTAGTGGATGATGTTGCAATGCTTGCTGGGTTGTCTGAATCAGAAATTGACATCGCTGCTCAAGCAGCGAAAGAGCGCGGCCTAGAAGGCAAGTACCTAGTGAACATGGTCAATTACACCGGTCACCCCTGGTTAGCCTCTTTAGAAAACCGGGAACTGCGCGAAAAGATCATGCGTGCCAGCATGTCAAAATCCACCTCCGGTGGAGACTTTGATAACCAAGAGCTCATCAAGCAGATCATCAAACTTCGTGCTGAGCGAGCCAAGCTTCTTGGATTCGAGAGCCACGCGGCTTATGTGCTCTCGGATCAAACAGCTGGTAAGCCAGCAAATGCGCACAAAATGCTTCGCCGTATTGCCCCAGCTGCTGTTTCCAACGCCCGTTCAGAGGCGAAGGACCTCGAAGCCCAATTACAAAAGGACCACGCTGGTTCAAAGCTTGAAAGCTGGGACTGGGCCTACTACACAGAGAAGGTCCGCAAAGAAAAGTACAACCTAGATACCTCTTTGATGAAGCCCTACTTTGAACTGGAACGAGTGCTATTTGACGGTGTCTTTTTCGCTGCGGAGAAGCTTTTTGGAATCACTTTCAAGGAAAGAAAGGACCTTCGGGCTTACCACGAGGAAGCCAGGGTGTTTGAGGTATCCAACGAAGACGGATCCAAACTTGGATTGTTTATTGGGGACTTCTTTACTAGAGACTCTAAGCACGGTGGTGCCTGGATGAACAACCTAGTTGATCAATCCAAGCTGCTAAGTCAAAAACCTGTTGTTGTAAACAACCTGAACATTCCAAAACCTCGCGCGGGTGAACCTGCTCTTCTAACCTTCGACGAAACCAGCACACTCTTTCATGAATTTGGGCACGCCTTGCACGGTTTGTTATCCGACGTGACTTACCCAAGATTCTCGGGCACCAACGTGGAGCGTGACTTTGTCGAGTTCCCATCGCAGGTCAATGAAATGTGGATGCTCTGGCCTGAAGTAGTTGCCAACTATGCCAAGCACCATGAAACCGGCGAGGTTCTTCCAGCTGAGTGGATATCAAGCTTGCAAGCCTCAGAGACTTTTAATGAAGGATTTGAGACGACTTCTTACCTTGCAGCAGCGATTCTCGATCTGGCCTGGCACGAAGTTGCAGACCAAAAAATCTCGGATGTCTCAGAGTTTGAGGCTCAGGCCATCAAGGATTACGGATTAGATTTTGATCCAGTTCCTGTTCGCTACAAGAGCGGATACTTCTCGCACGTGTTCTCTGGTGGATACTCTGCTGGCTACTACGGTTACATTTGGTCAGAAGTACTTGACGCCGATACCGT
The DNA here is from genome assembly GCF_044232805.1 of Rhodoluna sp. Taxonomy (GTDB): domain Bacteria; phylum Actinomycetota; class Actinomycetes; order Actinomycetales; family Microbacteriaceae; genus Rhodoluna. The sequence goes on along the minus strand of NZ_JBIILG010000004.1, from coordinate 43,348 downwards.
AAATTGGTTCAAGCAAAATGGTGGTCTGACAAGACAAAACGGTGAGAGGTTCAGGAAAGAACTTTTGTCCCGCGGAGGATCAATAGATTCAATGGATATGTTTAGAAACTTCCGAGGCCAAGATCCTCAAATTGAGCCGCTACTTACGCGCCGCGGTTTGCTCTAGTTAGCGGTACTTTCTCCCAGAAAAGCACCAACATTCCCGCAACTAGTGCCCAGAAGGCTCCGCCAATCCCAAATACCGAGATACCGGCCGCTCCCACGATGAAAGTTATAGCCGCAGGCAATCGGGTACTTCGGTCCTCCAAAGATGCTCCTATAGAGGCGATGAAACTTGGAAGCAGAGCTAACCCCACTACGGCAAGAAGTAGTTCCGACGGGACAGCAAGGACGAATGCTGCAAACAAACCTGCCCCAATGGCAAACAACCAATAAACCAACCCGCCAACAAAAGCAGCTACCCAGCGCCGTGCAGGGTCTTTAGCGGCTTGCTCGTTGGCATTAATCGCGGCGGTAATTGCAGCGAGATTCATTCCAAACCCACCAAAGAACGAAGCAAGCATAGTAGCAACTCCAGTTGATGTGATAACCGCTTTTACAGGAACTTTATATCCAAAGCCCTTCATGATTGCAATTCCAGGCAAGTTCTGACTTGCCATAGTTATCAGGTATAGAGGAACACCGATTGAAAGAATTGGGATTAAGTCCCAAGCTGGAACCACAATGTCAAAACTCGGGAACAGTCTCGCGCTAGCTAGCCAATCCCAGCCTAAGTCAGCGTTCACTAAACCAAATGCTAGAACTATAGCTACCGGAGTTGCCCAAACAGTTGCAGTCCGATTCAATACAAACCAGACCAGGACAAATGGAATAACAAGAACGGGGTAATCAACAGCTGCTCGGACAGTGTTGATTACAAAAACAAAAAGGATTCCCGCTAGCATCGCACTTGCAATGCTCGCCGGAATTTTCTGTACCAACCGAGATAAAGCTGGCCAAAGTCCGGTGATGGTAAGTAGGAATCCGGAAAGCAAGAATCCACCGACCGCTTGATCGAATTCCAGACCCAATCCAGCTGAGGCTGCAAGAAAAGCTGCACCCGGAGTTGACCAGACAATAGAAATTGGCATCTTGTACCGATAGCTCAATACGGTGGAAAGCAAACCGTAGCCGATCAGCAAAACAAACAGTGCTGTAAAGGTTTGATCCCTGGTAGCTCCCATCGCAACTAACCCGGCGATTGCAATTCCAAAAGTTGCAGCCGAGCCAGAAATGGAAGCTACGAAGCCTGCGATTATGGGTGCTTTTAGTTCAGGCTTGGAAGGCTGAACGGGGCTCATTTACTAGGCAGATTTTTCTTGAGCTTGTTTTTTGAATGGGGTGATGGAAGCTTCTTTTTTACCTAAGACAACATCCTTGGTGATCTTCACAAGGCCCTGAGGCTCCATAGTTGGTATCTCAAACATGATTGGGCCAAGCACTGTTTCCAAAATTGAGCGCAAACCCCTTGCGCCGGTTTCGCGCTCGATTGCCATGTCAGCCATCAACTCCAGGGCTGCTTTATCAAACTCCAGCTCGAAGCCATCCAGCTCGAACATTCTTTGGTACTGCTTGGTAAGAGCATTTTTAGGAACTGTCAAAATATCCATCAAGGCCGAACGGTCAAGCGGTTCAACGGTTGCAATAACTGGCAGACGGCCAATGAATTCAGGAATCAGACCGAATTTTCTCAAATCTTCTGATTGCACATCGTTGAAGATGTCAGGATCCACACCGTGAGACTGAACTTCGTTGCCAAAGCCAATACCTCTCTTACCAGAACGGTTAGAAATAATCTCTTCTAAACCTGCGAAAGCACCGGCAACGATGAATAGCACATTAGTGGTGTCGATCTGGATGAAGTCTTGCTGCGGGTGTTTTCTGCCACCCTGCGGTGGTACCGAAGCAACGGTTCCTTCCAAAATCTTGAGCAAAGCCTGCTGAACACCCTCACCTGAAACATCCCGGGTAATCGATGGGTTCTCGGCCTTTCTGGAAATCTTGTCAATTTCGTCAATGTAGATAATGCCCTGCTCAGCCCGCTTGACATCAAAATCAGCTGCTTGCAGAAGTTTTAGCAGGATGTTCTCAACATCCTCACCCACGTAGCCGGCCTCGGTCAAAGCCGTAGCGTCAGCGACTGCGAACGGAACGTTAAGTCTCTTGGCAAGAGTTTGGGCGAGGTAGGTCTTTCCGCAACCGGTTGGACCAATCATCAAAATATTTGACTTGGCGATTTCGATTGAATCGTGCTCTTTACCGGCGGCGGTTAATGTGCCAACGGAACGAATTCTCTTGTAGTGGTTGTAGACAGCCACGGAAAGAACTTTTTTGGCTTTGTCTTGACCAATTACGTACTCATCCAAGTAACCGTAGATTTCTTTTGGCTTTGGAAGAGTTATGTCTTCAATTTCCTTGGCTGATGCTGCACCAAGTTCTTCTTCAATGATTTCGTTGCAAAGCTCAATGCACTCATCGCAAATGTAAACGCCCGGACCTGCGATCAGCTTTCTAACCTGCTTCTGGCTCTTTCCACAGAAAGAGCACTTCAGCAGGTCACCTGATTCACTGAGTTTTGTCATAAGTAAAACCCTATTACCCATCCCCGACAATCGCGGTTAGGTTCTCCTAAGGTTTTACTTGGCAGGCAGTGCGTTCTTACGAGAAGTAAGCACCTGGTCAATCAATCCGTAGGTCAGAGCCTCATCAGCGGTCAAGATCTTGTCACGGTCAATATCCTTGTTCACTTCGGCCACAGTCTTGTTTGAGTGCTTGGATAGTGTCTCTTCGAGCCACTCACGCAAACGCATAATCTCTTTAGCCTGAATCTCAATATCAGAAGCCTGTCCTCGACCAGAGTCACCGGTTGCAGGTTGGTGAATCAGAATTCTTGCGTTCGGTAAAGCTAGACGCTTTCCAGGAGATCCAGCTGCAAGCAATACCGCAGCAGCTGAAGCAGCCTGACCCAAACAAACAGTTTGAATGTGCGGTCTGATGTATTGCATGGTGTCGTAAATCGCAGTCATCGCGGTGAATGATCCACCCGGTGAGTTGATATACATCGTGATGTCGCGGTCAGGGTCTTGGCTTTCAAGAACCAAAAGCTGTGCCATGACATCGTCTGCCGAAGCATCGTCAACCTGAACACCTAGAAATACGATGCGGTCTTCAAAGAGTTTGTTGTAAGGGTCCTGGCGCTTGAAACCGTAGGAGGTTCTCTCCTCAAAGCTAGGAAGGATGTACCTAGCTTCTGGGGACAGGTTTGAAAGGTCTTTAGGCAATTTTTTGTTTCTCCCTACTTGTTTCCAACACCGGTGGCTGCACCAGCAGATGCTTGAATGTGGTCGATGAATCCGTACTCCAAAGCTTCTTGAGCAGTGAACCAGCGATCGCGATCGCCATCTTCCATAACTTGCTCAACGGTCTTTCCAGTTTGGTCTGCGGTGATCTGTGCAAGTTGACGCTTCATAGACATGATCAGCTCTGCCTGAGTTTGAATGTCGGCAGCGGTTCCACCGAAACCTCCGGCTGGCTGGTGAAGTAGCACTCTGGTGTTTGGAGTGGCATATCTTTTGCCCTTGGTGCCAGAAGATAGCAGGAACTGACCCATCGAAGCAGCCATTCCAATTCCAACGGTGACGATGTCATTTGGAACATATTGCATGGTGTCGTAGATGGCCATGCCGGCGGTGATAGAACCGCCCGGTGAGTTGATGTAAAGGTAAATATCCTTGGTGGAGTCTTCGGCTGCTAGCAGCAGAATCTTTGCGCAGATGTCATTGGCCATGTCATCGCGAACTTCACTTCCAAGCCAAACGATTCTGTCCTTTAATAGACGGTCAACGGTGGAGTACTTTTCCATTGCCTTATCTGCCATTTGAGTCCCTTATCCAGTGCTTGATTACTTGCTTGCTAGACCAAGATACTTCGAAACACGCCAAGATTAGGGCTTGTTCGCCTAGGGCAATAAAGCAGGTGTCTTAGTCGTGGTCGTGACCGGCGTGGGAGTCCTGGCTGGAAGAGTCACCTTTTAGGAACTCACCCAGGTCAACAGGGTTCTTGGCTTTGTCGGTCACGATGGCTTCGGAAAGCACAATTGATAGCGCCTTGCGCCTTGCAACCTCTCCGACAAAAGATGGAACCTGACCGTTTTTGCTTATGGTTTCGACAAACTGGTTTGGATCCATGCCGTAGTTTTGGCTGCTCAGCATCAGGTACTGCATAAGCTCTTGCTCGCCAACCTTGATACCTTCGGCGTCAACAATCGCGTCAAGCAACATCTGGACCTTGAAAGATTTTTCAGACTCTAAGGTGACTTCAGCGCGATGTTTGTCATCTTGTAATCTGCCCTCACCCTCTAGGTGGCGGTTCACGTCTGACTCAATCATTTCTTTCGAAACTGGAACGTCAACAATCTTTAGCAGTTCCTCGGTAAGAAGATCCCTTGCCTGGATTCCTTGTGAGTAACTCTTGGACTTAGCGATTTGAACTTCGATGTCGTCTTTTAGCTCTTTTAGAGTGTCAAATTGGCTGGCCAACTTGGCAAAGTCGTCGTTTGCTTCTGGAAGCTCGCGTTCCTTCACTGCATTTACCTTTACGGTAACTTCAGCCTCTTCGCCCGCCATGTCTCCGCCAACTAGTTTGGAACGGAACACGGTAGTTTCACCAGCGGTTAGAGTGTCAAGAGCCTCATCGATGCCATCGAGTAAGTTTCCAGATCCAACTTCGTAAGAAATGTTCTCGGCAGAGTCGATTTCTTTACGGTTGATACTGGCAGCTAAATCGATGGAGACGAAGTCGCCCTTCTTGGCAGCACGCTCAACTGTATTTAGGGTTCCAAAGCGAGCACGAAGGGAATCTAGCTCGTCGTCAATTTCCTTGCCGCCTACCTTGATGTTGTCAACAACAACCTTGAGTCCACGGTAGCCAGGAAGCTTAATCTCCGGTCTAACCTCTACTTCAATTTCAACAACTAGGTTTCCGAGGAATGTGTTCTCGTCCGGGCTTGACTTCACGTCAGCTTTTGGCTGGCCCAGTGGTCGAAGTTTGCTTTCTTCAAGAGCTTTTTTGTAGATGCCATCTAGTCCATCGTTGATGGCGTGAGCCATGATTGCTGGGCGTCCAACTCTTTGATCCAATAGCGCAGCAGGGATTTTTCCCTTGCGGAAGCCGGGTACGTTTACCTGCTGAGCGATGTGCTCGTAGGCGTGATCAAGCGAAGGCTTGAACTCTTCTGGGGTGACTTCGATGTTGAGCTTTACGCGAGTGGGGTTTATTCGTTCAACGCTAGTTTTCAAGTTGTTCTCCTGGAAATTTGCCCCCATAAAGGGGTAAACAAATATGGCTTTTTGTTTGTCGGGGTGACAGGACTCGAACCTGCGATATCCTGCTCCCAAAGCAGGCGCGCTAGCCACTACGCTACACCCCGGTGGTTTTTGGAAATATTTCCATAAACAACCTCGGTCAGTCTATCCCATACAATAGTGAGGTAGCGAACGGCTTTTTCGGGAGTGTAGCTCAATGGTAGAGCCTCAGTTTTCCAAACTGATGGCGCGGGTTCGATTCCCGTCACTCCCTCCAATTACCTCTGGCAGGTATTACACCAATAAAGCTTGCGGCTATAGAAAAGCTCAAGCTTCACTTTCTTGCCACACTGCCAACAAGGCAAACCCTCACGTTTATATACGTAGTAGCGATCATCAATAGGCACTCTGCCCTTCAAAAATCCCTCACGAGTTAGCATCAACCCGGTCCTAACTCCTATTTTCATAAGCGTTACGGCGTCATCCCAAATAGCCAATAGCGCCTGCTCGGAAACTTTATTTCCTGGTTTATGCGGGCTAAGGCACGCTCTAAACAACAGCTCAGCTCGATACACGTTACCTATGCCACTGATTACGGCTTGGTTCATAAGCAGTGAACCAATAGGCGCAGCCGAGGCTCTCACTTTCGATACGAAACGAAGAGCTTCTTTGCCGGAAGGATCCGCTCGCAAAGGATCGGGGCCAAGTCGCTTATAAACTGCCAAAACCTCACCGGAATCAACAACCTCGCAAACCGTTGGGCCTCGAAGATCCGCTGAAGCAGCGTTTGATCCAAATCGTGCTCGCACCTGTCCCCAGACTTCTGGCGCTTGACTGATTGGAACGTTGTAGAAGTTCCACTTGCCATAGATACCTAAATGAACCCGAATGGTTAGTTTGTTATCGAAGCCAAGAAATAGCTGCTTACCAATCGCGCTAGATTCAACAAGTTTTCTTCCAGAAACCAGTGTTGCTTGCTCGGCAAATCTTCCTTGCGGTGAAGAGATCTTGAGCTTCGAATCAACAAATAGCTGAGCAAATTTGTTTGCAGTTCTGTGAACGGAATGGCCTTCTGGCATGCTGCTAGGAAATTAGGTCTTCTATTGAGGCAACGATTGCTTTTGGGTCTTTGCTTCTTATGGACACCTCTGTGCCGTCCTGGAGGTTGAGCTTGACGGCTGGCCCCTTAGAAGGAACGAATCCGATTTTGCGAGTGGTCAGCCTGATGCCCCACCCTCCAAACTCCCGTGCTGATACAACCCCAGCAGACGCGCTAACAATCTCTTCGGGATCAAAACTCATAATTGTCAATCCGCGCAAGCGAATCTGAACATCTTTTCCGACCACTACTTCTGGCATTGACAATAAAAATGCCAGAAGAACTGGAACCGACAGCAGGATAACTGCAAACACAGGCCACGGAAAGTAAACTGCGGCGGCATCAGTTGCTCCGATTTGGATAAACAAAGAAACGCAAAGGATTGCAGTAACTAGCCAAAACACTATTCCGAACACCAGAACCACTAGATTTCTAATTCGAATTTTTGACTTTGGCCAGAAATCTGCAGCAAGCAAAGGGAGCCAGAGAACTAACTGAAGAATTAGCACGGTTAGTGCAAACTCGCTAACAGAAACGAATCCATCGGGCTGCATTGTTATGCCCCAATGAATGGCCACCGGGTTAGGTAGCTGACCGGCAGCATCAAGCCAAAATGTGAGAACTTGCAATCCAGCGATAGCAAGTGGCGGAACTAACCAAGTGTTCAGTCTCGTTAGGCCAAGCTTCATTAGCTAGCTGATCTCTCCGGTTTGCTCGTAGAGCCCAATTTTTCCGATTCGACGCTCATGCCTTTCATCACTGCTATAGGGCTCAGCGATGAACACCTTGATTAGCTCAAGTACTTCTTCCTTGCTGTGTTGTCTGGCTCCAACGGCGATCACGTTAGCGTCGTTGTGCTGCCTCGCTAATTCAGCGATCTCTTTGTTCCAAACCAAGGCGGCTCTAATGCCTTTTACTTTGTTGGCAGCCATTTGCTCACCATTTCCAGATCCGCCAAGAACAATTCCAAGAGCGGGGACCTCAGCTTGCAAGTCGCGCTGCACCGCAAGGGCGGCATTAATACAAAACGCTGGGTAGTCATCAAGTGGATCTAAGGACTGTGGTCCGTGATCAAATACTTCGTGACCGAGATTAGTTAGCTCCTTGATTAGGTAGTGGCTAGTTTCTAGCCCGGCATGATCGGTCGCGATGTGGATTCTCATATCTACCTAATCTACTTATCGAAACCACTGCGAAGAACTCGCAACACAATTGAGCCAATTACTGCAGTGAGTGTCACGTAGCTAAGCGTTAGTGCTTGCAGGTTCACCGATAGCACCGCCGGGGCCGCAAGAGCTGCGATAACCATTGAGAACTCACCCCTTGGGGTCAAGAAGGCACCAGCTCGAATCCAGCTGAGCTTGTCGACCATATCCCTGGCAATCCACCAGCCAACAGCGAATTTTCCTGCGACACCAATAACGACAAAAAGCAACAATGCCGGAAGCACTTGCAGAAGCTCTGAGAAGTTGGTGGCCAGACCAAAAAACAAAAAGAATATAGCGGCGAACAGATCCCTTAGTGAACCAAGTCGTCCTCGCACCGTGTTGGCGACCTCACCGGTAAGTAAAAGACCAACAAGGAACGCGGCGACCGCGCCCGAAAATCCTGCAAGGTCGGCGACTCCGGCAGCCAACAAAGCCGATCCAAAAACAGTCAATAGCAAGCCCGATGGAACATCGGGATTCAAGATTCTGGACCACTTGGCATTACCGCGATAAGAAATTATCAAAACAAGTCCAGTAATGATCAATGCAACTGAAACTGACACTAGACCCGCGGCTGCCGAGAGACCAAGCACTAGCGATGTCAAGAGCGGCAAGTACGGAGCTAGAGCAAGATCCTCGAACACCAGGATTGCTACCACTCGCTTGGAAAGTTCCGATTTTCGCCAACCGGTTTCACGAAGTAACTCTGAGGCAATTCCGGAAGATGAAACGTAAGTGATGCCACCAACTACAAGTGCAGCCAGCGGCCCCCAGCCAAAAGCAAATGCAAGTAGGGCGCCAGGAATGAAGTTTGCAGCAATGTCAAAAATTCCAGCGGACTTTCTATCTTTGAAAGCTTTAGCCAAATCAGGTGCGGAATATTCCAAGCCCAGCAAAAGAAGCAGCAAGATGGCACCGATTTGTGCTCCGATTGCTAGAAAATCTGAACTTAGATTAACTAAACCAAAACCACCCTGACCAACCGCAAGGCCCACAATCAGATACAACGGGACGACAGAGAATTTCAGCCAGGCAGCGATGAAAGCAATTACTCCAAGTCCAACTAACAGCGCGCCAATTTCAGCGAGGGTCTGCGACGCCTCTGGTGAGCCCCCTATGGCCATGACTGGATTGATCACATTGTTATTGTTTCACACCCTGCTATCCCCAGTTAGGCTTTGGGATGAAGAGTCACTAGAGAGAAGAACCGATGCCCGGCGAAAACCTAACAAGAATCGAAGCTCAAGAGCGAGCAGTTGCCTTGGAAGTTCAGAGCTACCAAGTGGAGATCGACCTCACCCAAGGTGCCGATTTCTTTGGGTCCACTACCCGGGTGCGCTTTACCTCCAAAACTCCTGGCACATCAACTTTTATTGACGCAATCACAAACTCTGTTCACTCAGTGGTGCTCAACGGCGAGGTCTTGGATCCAGCTGCAGTGTCTGATGGCATTCGTATCCAGCTACCTTCTATTGCTGCCGAGAATGAGTTAGTTGTTGTGGCGCAGGGTAAGTACACCAACACCGGTGAGGGTCTGCATCGTTTCGTGGACCCAGTCGATCAAGAGGTATACCTCTATACCCAGTTTGAAGTGCCGGATTCTCGCCGAATGTTCGCTGTTTTTGAGCAACCCGACCTAAAGGCCACATTCCAATTCAACATCACGGCTCCTAGCTACTGGAAGGTAGTTTCTAACTCCCCCACCCCAACACCAAATGACCTTAGAGAAGGTGTCTCGGTTTGGAACTTTGAAGCCACCCCTCGCATCTCAAGCTACATAACCGCTCTAGTGGCAGGTCCCTATGTCGAGGTAAGAGATGAGCTAGTTTCTTCCTCTGGAAAAACCGTTCCGCTAGGTGTTTTTTGCCGCAAGTCATTATTTGAGTTCTTGGACGCCGAATACGTCTTTGAAAAGACCAAGCAGGGCTTTGAATTCTTTGAGAAGCAGTTTGACTACCCATACCCGTTTGAAAAGTATGACCAGCTCTTTGTTCCCGAATTCAATGCCGGAGCAATGGAAAATGCTGGAGCGGTGACTTTCACTGAGACTTACGTTTTTCGATCCAAAGTAACGGACGCCGTAAAAGAACGTCGCGTTGTAACTATCTTGCACGAGCTGGCTCACATGTGGTTTGGTGATCTAGTAACCATGCGCTGGTGGAGCGATCTGTGGCTAAACGAATCCTTTGCCGAATACATGTCTACTTTGGCTACCCAGGAAGCAACCGAGTGGCACGGAGCTTGGGCGACCTTTGCCTCTTTAGAAAAGTCCTGGGCTTATCGCCAAGACCAACTCCCATCGACGCATCCAATCGTTGCTGAAATAAACGACCTAGAAGATGTGCAGGTGAACTTCGATGGCATTACCTATGCCAAGGGAGCGTCTGTTCTCAAGCAGCTTGTTGCTTGGGTTGGCCAGGACCCATTCATGCGTGGAGTCTCCGACTACTTCAAAAAGCACGCCTACAAAAACACTGAGCTCAAAGATCTATTGAAAGAGCTCGAAAACCAAAGCGGAAGAGATCTCAGTGAGTGGTCCAAGCTTTGGTTGGAGACCGCAGGTGTAAACACTTTGCGACCAGAGATTGTTGAAAAAGATGGAGTAATCGAGTCATTCGCCATCTTGCAATCAGCAATCGATGCCTATCCGTACCTAAGACCACACCGCATTGCTATTGGTCTCTACGAAGAGCAAAACGGCAAAATCGTTCGAACCGATCGAATCGAGTTGGATGTTGAAGGAGCCAAGACCGAGGTTCCAGAACTTGCCGGCAAAAAACGTCCAGCTTTGATCTTGCTAAACGATGACGATCTCACCTACGCAAAGATTCGTATGGACGAGGCTTCCTGGAGCTTTGCTTTGGACAAGCTTTCACTTATCGAAGACCCTCTAGCTAGAGCTTTGGTTTGGGGATCTGCTTGGGATGCAACACGTGATGGAGAAACCTCACCTCGAGATTTTATAAAGCTCGCTCTTCGTCACCTTGAGTTCGAGACTGAGTCAACAACTATGTTGACTGTGTTGAGGCAGCTGCTGACGGTTGCGAACCTATATGTAGCCGAACAGAACCGCTCTACTGAGCAGCTTTCACTGGCTGATGGCTTGTGGAGCTTGGCTCAAAATGCCGCAGCAGGCTCAGATGCGCAGTTGCAGTTTGTAAAATTCTTTGCGCAGTTTGCTAGAAGCGATCAGCAACTAGCACATGTTTCAGCCCTGCTAAATGGTGAGCTAAAGCTTTCCTCACTTGCAATTGATACTGACCTGCGCTGGGAGCTTGTTACCTCTTTGGCTGTTGGTGGAAAGATTTCGAGTGAGCTACTAGATCAAGAGCTCGCAAGCGATAACACCGCCAACGGGCAAAAGTATCACGTTGCTGCCGTTGCGGCCTTGCCAGACCAAGGTTCCAAGCAAGCTATGTTTACGAAGTTGGTTGCTACCGATGAGCTATCGAATGCGTTGGTAAATTCTGCGAGCTTGGCTTTTGGAAGAGTACTGGATCCAAAGTCACTACAGCCTTTTGTTTCTCAGTACTTTGCGAACGTACTCAAGATCTGGGAAGACAAGACGTATCACATGGCCGAATACCTTCTTGTGAACCTCTACCCGCTGGCACTTGCCAACAAAGAACTTGCCTCCGAAACGCAAGCTTTTCTTGCCAAGGCTGAGGTTCAAAGCAAACCGGCGCTTCGCAGAATCGTCATCGAGAACCTTGCCAATGTTGAAAGAGCCCTTAACGCTCAACAGCGGGATCAAAGAAGCTAAATGTCTGGTGAGTTTGAGGACGCCAACCGCGTTGAGGTAGTTCGAATCAAGGGGCTTTCTGGTGAGGCAGTTGAGGGTAACTTCTTTGAGTTAGTTGGCGGCACCGATACCTTCAAGAAACTCGTGGCTAAGTTTTATGAGGGTGTTGCCACCGACGATGTACTAAAACCAATGTATCCAGAAGACGATCTGGGTCCAGCAGCCGAACGGCTAAGAATGTTTTTGGAGCAGTACTGGGGTGGTCCGCAAACCTATCAAGAAACCAGGGGACACCCAAGACTCAAGCAGCGCCACCAGCCCTTCAAGATCAACCCGCTTGCTCGTGAGAGATGGTTGCATCACATGAAGGTGGCGTGTGATTCTCTGGAGCTAGCTCCCCTGCATCAAGCACAGCTTTGGGGATATCTAGATCGTGCAGCAACTTCAATGCTGAACACATTTGAAGATTAGAAGTGCTTGGCTTCTTTAGATAACACGTGGCCAAATTGTGACGAGAGTCTGACCCAGCCCTGTGAGTGAAAAACGGGAACCATTTCACCCTCTGTTAGAAACCCAAGGCCCGCAGCCGCAAAAGCGGCACCGGCAGGAACTTTGGAATCAAGGTCAATGGCTCTGCCCCAAACCTCGGAACGAATACGAGCCGCTATTGGTCCGCCAACAGATTCTGGAATTGTCTCCGCTACTTCAATGATGCCTTTTCTGGCAACCCCGGTAAGCATGTATTCCGGCAAGCTCGTAGCTTCCACCCAACCGGTTCGTGGTGGCGAAACTCCAGCCCAGGGCACACGCTCAGAAGATTCGAGATGAAATACAAAACTCTGGTCTGCTTCTGGCTTTTCTAGTTCAAACGCGATGCGATCCAGAATTGCCTGGATTGGAACCAGCACGTTGATCTCAGCTTCTTGCTTGAGATCCATCGTTCGAAGGCCCAGAACGGTTGGACCATCATCCAAAATGTTTGCGGTAAACAAGGGCGCTACATAAGCAGTCAAAAGCGCTCCAAAGGCCCTGAGCCTTACAACTCCCTTGGGGTCCATTTTCTTGGCCCGAGTCAAAAAGGTTTTAAGATCAAGCGCAGTCTGCTGGTCCAAAAGCTGGAAGTCATTTTTCATTTCATTACTAAACTTACCCTGATAGCTACCCAGCAAAGTAAGGACACCCAAGATGACCAAGGTTCCCCCACCTAAAGACCCACTTGCCGATCTGCTGATAGCTCTGGATTTAAAAGACGCCGGTGGGGCAAGAACCAAAGAAGACATTTTTATTGGCCCGTCGCAGTGGATGCCGCACGGAAGAGTGTTCGGTGGTCAAGTACTGGCGCAGTGCACCGTTGCAGCAACCAGAACGGTGGACCCGGATAGAATCCTGCATTCGCTCCACGGCTATTTCTTGAGACCAGGGGACATTGATTTCCCAATTACTTTTTCGGTTGACAGACTCAGAGACGGTAAGTCGTTTTCAACCCGAAGAGTTCAGGCTTACCAAAAAGGTGAACCGATTTTTTCCATGATCTCTTCATTTCAAACCGAGAGTCCAGGACTTACCCACCACGAGCAGATGCCAGAAGGTTTGACACAGCCAGAAGATCTTCCCTCGGCAGCTGAAGTGCTTGGCGGTATTCCTCACCCGGTTGCTCAGTACTGGGCTAAGGCCAGACCGTTTGATTTGCGTCACGTGCAGTCACCGATCTACTTTGAAGTAAAGGGTGAGCCAGTAGCTCACCAGGCAGTTTGGCTCAAAGCAATCGGAGAATTACCTGTCTCTCCAACCCTGCATCAAGCTGCCCTTGCGTACGCTTCCGATTTCACGCTTCTTGAAAGCATTTACCGAAGACATAAAATTTCTTGGGCTAAACCGGGGCTAAAAACTGCGAGCCTCGATCACGCGATGTGGTTCCACGCTCCCGCCAAGGTGGATCAGTGGATGCTCTATGTTCAAGAATCCCCCGCTGCTCAAAACAGCAGAGGTTTAGCCATTGGAAAGATCTTTAGTCGCGAAGGTGTCTTGCTAGCAACAGTTGCCCAGGAGGGAATGGTTCGAGTCCCCGAAGGTAAGGTTGCTAGTCTCTTGTCAATCTTCGGTAAGTAGAGCGGTGCGGCTTAGCAGCGTCTGGGCCTAAGCGTTCAATCTTGTTTTCCTCATAAGCTTCGAAGTTTCCTTCAAACCAATACCACTTATCTGGCTTCTCGTCAGTTCCCTCGTAGGCCAAGATGTGAGTAGCAACTCGGTCCAGGAACCACCTATCGTGGGTAATCACCACAGCGCAACCAGGAAACTCCAGTAAAGCGTTTTCCAAAGAACCTAGAGTTTCAACATCTAAATCGTTTGTTGGCTCATCCAGTAGCAGTAGGTTTCCACCCTCTTTCAAAGTCAAAGCAAGATTTAGCCTGTTGCGCTCACCACCGGATAAAACTCCGGCAGGTTTTTGCTGATCTGGTCCCTTGAAGCCAAAAGCTGCAACATAAGCACGCGATGGCATCTCAACTTGTCCCACTTGAATGTAATCAAGACCTCCGGACACAACTTCCCAAAGGCTCTTTTCGGGATCTATGCCTCCGCGGGACTGGTCAACGTAAGAAATCTTTACCGTCTCACCAATTTGGAGCTCGCCACCATCAAGGGTTTCTTCGCCAACAATCATCTTGAATAGTGTCGATTTACCAACACCGTTTGGTCCAATAACTCCAACAATTCCATTTCGAGGAAGCGAGAATGACAAGTCGGAGATCAAGCTTCGATCACCAAAATTCTTTTGCAGGTTCTTGGCTTCCAAAACTATGTTTCCAAGTCTTGGGCCCGGCGGAATCTGAATCTCTTCGAAATCTAGTTTTCTTGCCTTATCAGCTTCGCTTGCCATTTCTTCGTATCTGGAAAGCCTTGCCTTGGATTTTGTCTGTCTCGCTTTCGATGAAGAGCGAACCCATTCAAGTTCATCCTTTAGGCGCTTAGCCAACTTGACGTCTTTCTTACCTGCCACCTCTAGGCGCTCTTGCTTTTTCTCCAAGTAAGTGGAGTAGTTACCTTCGTATGGATAAGCGCGTCCACGATCGAGTTCCAAAATCCACTGCGCAACGTTATCTAGGAAGTACCTGTCGTGAGTAACGGCTAGAACTGCACCAGGGTATTTTGCCAAATGCTGCTCGAGCCACAAAACACTCTCCGCGTCCAAATGGTTTGTTGGCTCGTCAAGAAGAAGTAGGTCTGGCTTTTCAAGAAGCAATTTACAAAGCGCAACACGGCGCTTTTCTCCACCAGATAGATGGGACACCGGGGTGTCACTAGGTGGGCAACGAAGAGCATCCATTGCCTGCTCTAGTTGTGAATCTAAATCCCAGGCATCCAGGTGATCAATTGCCTCTTGTAGAGTTCCCATCTCTTCAAGCAAGCTGTCATAGTCGGCGTCTGGATTGGCAAGTTCTGCTGAGATTTCGTTGAACCTATCAAGCTTTGCCTTTACCTCTTTTACTGCCTCTTCAACGTTGCCAAGCACGGTCTTTGTTTCGTCGAGCTTTGGCTCCTGCATCAAGATGCCAACGGTGTAACCCTCACTCAGGCGAGCTTCTCCGTTGGAGGGAGTGTCCAGACCAGCCATAATCTTTAGAACAGACGATTTACCAGAACCGTTAGGTCCAACAACACCAATCTTGGCGCCCGGGATAAATGAGAGCGTTACGTCATCCAAGATAAGTTTGTCGCCGTGCGCTTTTCGCGCTTTGATCATCTGATAAATAAATTCAGCCATTATTCCCTCAAATTGTGGTGTCAAAAAAATGACACCCTTTTCACCAAGAGTGCTGTGGATAAGTTTATCCGACAATGATGTGACTCATTGTGAGTCAACAATCAAATACACCTAGGTAAAAAGGGTGTCACGCGACCAGGCGCTTAGGGGGAAGTAGCCTGACCGGGTCTGTTACTTGCTCGCGGAGCTAAGCAGCGTTGTCTCCTTGGGCTCAAACTCTTCATCTTCAATTTCACTATCTGCTGGCTCTTCGCGAACCAGAACAGTGCGGGTGAATACCGAATTGCCCCAGGACAAATCGTGACCAATCACATCTGCCTCAATCTCAACAGAGGTTCCAGTTCTTTCTCCGTTATCCCAGTCACGAACCTTGAGCCTGCCTGAGGTGCAAACACGATCGCCTTTGGATACCGAGCTTGCGGTGTTGATGGCAAGCTGGCGAAAACAGGTCACGGTGAACCAGTTGGTTTCCCCGTCGATCCAAGAGTTTTTGGATCTATCGAAGCGGCGCTTGGAGGAAGCCAAGCGAAATGAGGTTATTGGCAAGCCATCTTGAGTGACTAAGTGCCTAGGGGTTGTTGCTACTAAACCTTGAACTGAAAATACATCTGACATAGCTACCTTTTTCTCTGATTGAACTAAACAGAGAAAAAGACTCTCAAAAGGTCTCAGGCTTGTGCGGGTTGAAAAAGAATCTGTGGAGAAGTTATTTCAGGTAAGAAGTAAAGGCCTTTGCGGTCTTTGCCATCTTGGGTTTGACCACCATGTTGCAGTAGCCCTTGTCAGGGTTCTTGGCAAAGAAGTCCTGGTGGTAGGTCTCCCCCATCCAGAACTTTTCGAGTGGCAATAGCTGGGTAACAATGGAGTCTCCCCAGACTTGCTTGGCTCTTTCTAGTGCTTGTTCGAATTGAGCTTTTTGGTCTTCCCCGTCATAGAACATGCAGCTTCGATAGCTAGTGCCAATGTCGTTACCTTGGCGGTTTAGCTGGGTGGGATCATGCAAGGTAAAGAAGATGTCCAGAATGACATCGGCGGGAATGATGGATTCATCGAAGATGACCTTGGCCACTTCAGCATGGCCGGTTCCCTCACCGCAAACGGCTTCGTAGTTTGGGTTTTCAACATGGCCCCCGCTATAGCCGACCTCGACGTCGCTCACGCCACGAAACTGCATAAAGCTCGAATCTAGGCACCAAAAGCAGCCACCGCCGAGGACAAAACTGATCATCTAGCTAGCTTAGGCTTGTGTTTATGAAATTTCGAGCCAGCCAAGACAGATACTCCCAAATCAAGTACCGCCGGGTGGGAAAGTCCGGATTATTGCTTCCGGAAGTATCCCTAGGTCTTTGGCATAACTTCGGCTCGGATCATTCCTTTGCTAACCAGCGCGCGGTGCTTCGTCGTGCCTTCGATTTGGGAATAACGCATTTCGACTTAGCCAATAACTACGGTCCGCCCCACGGTCAAGCCGAAATCAACTTTGGTGAACACCTGCGCAAAGACTTCACTGCCTACCGTGACGAAATGATCATCTCCACTAAAGCCGGATACGACATGTGGGACGGGCCATACGGCGAGTGGGGATCAAGAAAGTATCTACTTGCCTCACTCGATCAATCACTTGATCGCATGGGTCTCGAATACGTTGACATCTTTTATTCACACCGATTCGATCCAGAAACTCCCCTGGAGGAAACTATGGGAGCACTCGCCTCTGCAGTAAGAAGCGGTAAGGCTCTATACGTTGGAATCTCCAACTATGACCCACAGCAAACCATTAGGGCAAAACAGATTTTGGATTCGATGGGCATACCGCTACTGATTCACCAGCCAAAGTATTCCATTCTGGAAAAAACCCCTGAGTGGGGATTATTGGAAACGATAGAGGATCTCGGAATAGGCTCGATTGTATTTTCGCCCCTGGCCCAAGGATTGCTAACCGATAGATACTTGGACGGAAAAGTTCCAAAGTCTTCGAGAGCCTCTAAAGGAAAGTTCTTGCCTTCTGCCCAAATAACCGAACAATACCTAACTGCTGCGAGAGCTCTAAATGCTGTTGCCACTTCTAGAAATCAGTCCCTTGCACAAATGGCGATTTCTTGGGTGCTAAGACAGCCCGCGGTGACCAGTGCACTTATTGGAGCCTCTAGCGTGAAGCAGCTCGAACAAAACTACGCAGCTATCTTTGCAAACCCGTTCACCATGGAAGAACTTCGGTTAATCGATGACGCAACCAAGAACGGGTTGGGTTAGTAACTAATTGAGAACTAAGCATCCTGCTCTTGGAGTCTTCTTTGCCCTAGCTGGCGTTGTCCTGTTTGGGTTAAATGCCTCGACTTCAAAAGTCACTATGGCAGCAGGAATTTCTCCCGCGGAACTTGTTATCTTTCGCTCGCTTGCTACAGCCCTAGGTGCCGGTATCGCGCTGGCTCTGACAAATCCAAAGGCTTTCAAGGTAAAGCCAAAGGAATGGAAAAATCTTGTAATCTTTGGAATCTTTGGTGTTGCGCTCATGCAGTGGTCCTACTCCAATGCGGTTGCCAATTTGCCAGTTGGCATCGCGCTTCTAATTGAATACACCGCGATTGTCATCGTCCCGCTGGTTTCTTTGTGGCTCTTCAAAGAAAAAGTGCTTCCTAGGCTGTGGTTTGCAATTGCCATGGTGCTGGGTGGCCTGGTGGTAGTTTCTAGAATCTGGGATGGCGGATTGAACCCAATTGGTGTGATGTTTGCTGTGGCTGCTGCTCTGTTTTTGAGTTTTTACTTTCTTATGGGAGAGCACACCCTCAGAAACAGAGACGCGCTTTCTACTCTTTTTTACAGCATGTCCGTGTCTGCTATGTTTTGGCTGATCGTGACCCCGTGGTGGAACTTCGATACCTCTCTGTTTGTGAAGACTGTCTCACTAACCGGTAACTTGGCGCAGTACGAGCTTCCGCTTTGGGTGCTTCTGATATGGATTGGGGTCTTCGGGTCCTTTATTCCCATGCTGTTCTCGTTTCTGGCTCTAACTCACCTGAGGGCGACCGCGGTGGGTGTTATTTCTACCGCTGAGACCGTGATGGCCTTCGTTTTTGGTTGGGCTTGGCTAAATGAGAGAATTGATGGGCTTCAGGCGCTGGGAGGATTATTGGTTATCGCCGGAATCGTTCTGGCACAAACTTCCAGGGTAAAAGATCAGGAAACTTCCTAACCAACTGCCAAAAGGACAAACGTGCGAAATGATTCCGCTGCAATGCTGGCAACAGTGGCGTTGGTTGGACTTGCAGCACTGCTCTTGGCATTTTTTGACACCGGCACCTGCGTTGTCCCCGATGCTGAGGGGTTCACGACCTGCCAAGATATAGCTGACCAGAGAACTTGGGCGGCCGTAATTCTTGGGGCAGTCGTGGTGATTGGCTTCTCAGTTTCAATAATTCGAAGAAAGAAACGCTAACCGTGCATGAGATTAACGATGAAACCAAAGCGCTGCGTGAAGCGATATTCGAATATGTGAGAGTTCGAATGGATTACAGCCCAGCGCCTTTGGACTCATCTAAAACTGAAGCGGAGCTACTTAGCCAAGCGGGGCAAACCGTTACCGAGCAAGGCTTAGGGGGGCATACCGCCCTCAAGCTTTTTGAAGAAGTGCTCGCGCCAGCAACAATTTCTACTGACCACCCAGGGTTTTTGTCATTCATCCCAAACGCCGCGACTAAAGCATCGACGCTTTTTGACCTAATTGTTTCTGCCAGCTCGATTTATGGTGGATCGTGGTTAGAGGGCTCGGGCGCAATTTTTGCCGAAAACCAAGTCTTAGCCTGGCTCGCAAAGGAAGCCGGCTTACCTGCAACTTCTGGTGGTGTATTTACTCAGGGAGGCACTGTTGGAAATCTCTCCGCACTCGTTGCAGCAAGGCAAGCTCACCGAAACAAGCTCTCTGAATCCGGTATCAGTTTCAACGGAAGATTGGCTTTCATTGCCTCTAAAGAAGCACATTCTTCTTTGAAATCTGCAGCCCAGGTTATGGATGTTGACATCCTTCTGGCAAAGCCTGAAGTAAACGGCAAGCTACTTGCAAGCTCCGTTAAAGAAGCGCTTGAGGCGGCAGAGCCAAATAGCGTCTTTGCAATTGTTGCTACGAGTGGCACCACAAACTTTGGAATAGTTGACGACTTGCGTGGAATCGGTGAAGTTGCCAACGCAAATACAATCTGGTACCACATCGATGGCGCTTATGGGTTGGCTGGAATCTTGAGTCCGAAATACAGGCATTTGTTTGATGGGTCGGAGCTTGCTGATTCATTTATCGTCGATCCACACAAATGGTTGTTCGCACCATATGATGCATGCGCTCTTGTGTATAGAGACCCTTCTTTTGCTAAAGCATCACATACTCAGCGGGGAGAATACTTAGAAACACTAAATGAGTCTGGGCTTTGGAACCCTTCGGACTATTCATTTGGATTAACTAGAAGAACGCGAGGCTTACCGCTTTGGTTCTCTCTGGCAACGCATGGAGCTCAGAAGTACCGGGAAGCAATTGAGGAGAGCATTAATGTAGCCCATCAGGCAGCTGATTTGATTCGTGGATTGGATTACCTAGAGCTAGTTCGTGAGCCAGAGTTATCGGTTGTGGTTTTTGAGCGCAAGGGTTGGGGCTTAGCTGACTACGACAGTTGGTCCGAAAAACTACTTAAGGATGAAATTGGATTTGTAGTTTCTTCAAGCCATCAGGGAAAACCAAACACCCGCTTTGCGATTGTGAATCCGCTAACCTCAATTGAATTACTCTCCAAGATTCTTGAAAGCATGAACTAAGGAGCCAAAAGATGAAGCTAACTGTTGCTAACGCCCCCGAGTCACTTTCGAGAGTAAAGCCCGCGACCCAAAAGCCACTTCGAGTTGGTTTAGTGCAAACCAAATGGCATAGCGATCCTGCTGAACACGACGCAAAGCTGTATGAAGGTATCAAAATTGCTTCCGAAGCTGGAGCGAAGATTGTTTTCCTGCAGGAGCTAACTCTGTCTCGCTACCCAGCCGATGCTAAGCCTGAGGGAGTTCCATCAAAGATTGCAGAGCCTCTTGAAGGCGGTAAGACGCACCTGTTTGCAGCTCGAGCGGCTAAGGATTTTGGCGTCATCGTTCACGCGTCGCTTTATGAAAAAGCCGACCTGGCAGATGGGCGAGGTCTAAACACCGCAATCTTGGTTGACAGTAGTGGCAATATCATCGCCAGAACCCCAAAGCTTCACATCCCGGTAACCGCCGGCTACTACGAAGATAAGTACTTTCAGCCAGGCCCTTCGGATCAAGACCCATACCCTGTTTACAGTCTTGACTTAGAAGGAGTGAAGGCAAGCTTTGGCTTGCCTACCTGTTGGGACGAGTGGTTCCCCGAAGTTGCTAGAAACTACTCACTTCGCGGAGCGCAGGTTCTTGCTTATCCAACTGCCATCGGCTCAGAGCCCGACCACCCAGACTTTGATACTGAACCGCTATGGCGCCAGGTGATTGTTTCGCACGGCATCGCTAATGGAACTTTCATGGTCGTTCCAAACCGATACGGCAACGAAGGTGCCTTGAACTTTTATGGCAGCAGTTTTATCTCAGATCCATTTGGAAGAGTTCTCGCCCGTGCTGGAAGAGACACAGATGAGATCTTGGTTGCAGATCTAGACCTAGATCAAAGACGTGACTGGCTCGATTTGTTTCCATTCCTCGCTACCCGTCGACCAGATACCTATGACGCACTGACCAAGCCGGTTGTGAACAAAAGAGTCGACTCTGGCGATGGCGAGCAAGGCGGCATTGCGGGAGTGTCGCACTCATGAAACTGAGAATGCCTGCGGAGTGGGAAAAGCACGAGCGCACCTGGATGTCTTGGCCACCAAACAACTATCTACTTGGTGAAAGCGATCAGGAAGCTGAGCTAACGCGCACCACTTGGGCAAATGTTGCCAACGCCATCGCAAAGTATGAACCGGTTACAGTGCTTGCCACCTCTGATCAAATCGAACTAGCCCGGAATTATCTACACTCCAGTATTGAAATTGTTGAAGCTGAACTAAATGATGCTTGGCTTAGAGATAACGGGCCGACTTTTGCAAAATCAGATACGGGTGAGCTTGTTGCTATCAATTGGATCTTCAATGGTTGGGGTAATCAGCCTTGGGCGAGCTTTGACAAAGATCAACTAACGGCAGGATTAATTGGAAAGCTAACGGGATCCAAGGTGGTTGACTCTGACCTAATAAATGAAGGCGGCGGCATCCATGTAAATGGAGCGGGCACAGTGCTGCTTACGGAAACCGTTCAGCTAGGAGAGGGCAGAAACTCCAGCTGGAGCAAGCAGGAAGTCGAGGCGGAGATCCACGCCAAGCTTGGAACCTCAAAAGCCATATGGGTAAAGCGTGGCCTGACTCGCGACTATGACGGCTTTGGAACAAGGGGTCATATCGACATCGTTGCCTGCTTTGCTAGCGAGAATGTGATTTTGTACCACGACCAGCAAAACCCCACTCATCCTGACTTTGAGGTTTCTAAAGAAGTAAAAGCAACTCTTGAAGCCGCGGGTGAGTTTGAGTTGATTGCTTTGCCAGCACCGAAGGTTTTGCGCGATGAAGAAAGTTTTGTCGACTACAGCTACATCAACCACTACATAGTCAACAGTGCTGTGATTCTTTGTTCATTCGATGACCCAAACGATAAGGTAGCCAAGGCAATCCTTGAGAAGGTTTATCCGGAGCGAGAGATTGTGTTAGTGGACGCCAAGCAAATCTTTGCTAATGGTGGCGGTATTCACTGCATCACACAGCAACAGCCTGCCTGACCTGCTTCTGGGCGGTCTTTTCTCTATTTCATACAGGAGTAGTCTCAAAGTGTTCGCTCCATTCAACTAGCTAGGAGAATCTCATGAAGGTCCAAGGCAAGACATTTGTTGTAACAGGTGCAGGTAATGGAATTGGCCGTGAAGTGTCCCTACAGCTTGTCGCACTGGGTGCCAAAGTTGCAGGTTTAGATTTATCCCAGAAGGGTCTGGATGAGACTTCGGCTAAAGCCAGTTCCGAAAACTTTGCTGGTTACTCAATTGACATCACGAAACTGAGTGAGGTTGAGAAAGCCAAGAGTTTGATTGGCGGCAAGTTTGGGGCCATTGATGGGCTTATAAATGTCGCTGGAATAATCCAACCTTTCGTGAGAGTTAATGAACTGAGTTTCGAACAAATTACGAAGGTTATGGATGTTAATTTCTTTGGACTGCTGAATGTCACAAAGACTTTTCTGCCGGAATTGATTTCGAGACCAGTTGCTCACATCGCCAATGTGTCTTCGATGGGTGGTTTTGTTCCAGTTCCAGGTCAATCAATCTATGGAGCCTCCAAAGCCGCTGTGAAGCTGCTAACCGAAGGCTTGCACTCAGAATTACAAGGGACTGGCGTTGGCGTTACGACAATTTTCCCAGGTGGCGTTGCCACCGATATTGTCATCAACTCAGGTGTCATGACTGAAGAGCAAATGAAGCAAATGGCTGCTAAGGCGGGTCCTGAGCGAAAATCAACCTCAGTTACGGTGGCGGCTAAAGCAATCATTGAAGGGATTGAAAAGCAGAAGTTCCATGTTCTTATTGGGCCGGACGCGAAGACAATGTATTACTTATCCAGGTTCATGCCAGAGCGCGCAGCGAACCTCATTTACAAGAACATGAAGGACCTTCTGGGCTAGTGCCTGCTAGTGTTGCGAGCATGTTTTACAACACTTCTCTCGGACTACTTCGTATTCTCACCGGTTCTGCTCTACTGGGCTCTGTCGCCTGGCAGGTGACCGACCGACTGGCAAACAACAACTTTAGGCCTGGCGAGTATTTTGCATACTTCTCAATTGTCACAGCAATTGTTGCTGGCTCGTTTCTGGTGGCCACTGGTGTTGGTTTAGTTCGAAATCCAGAAGACTCCAAGAGGATTGAGTTAGCCAGACTCAGCTTTACGGTTGCAATGATTGTTGTTGGCGTGGTTTACCACTTGCTACTTGCTGATGCTCCTGGAGATGTTCGAGACGGCGATTACGTTTGGCCTGTCTTACCAAATGAGGTAATTCACACCTACGGGCCAATCTTGATTGTCATTGACTACTTGCTTTCCCATAAAGCTTTTCAGATCAAGCTCCGCGCATCATTATGGGTTGCAGTGTTTCCTCTATCTTGGTTGGTGTTCTCTGTGATACGAGGACTCGTGACCAACTGGTGGCCATACTGGTTTATCAACCCGAACGAAGAAGGCGGCGTTCCTGGAATGCTTACCTACATCGCCGCAATAACTTCCTTCTTCTTGATTCTTGGTTTCCTAGTTCTTGGACTCAAGAAGTTGATTCAGAAAGTTACTTCACGCAACTAGGTTTTTCTAAGATCCCGAAATGGCACCTTTAGCCATAGACGGAAACACGAAACCGTGCATCGGTAACACTGCCCACCAATAAAGCTGACCAAATAAACCCTTAGGTGCAAATGTTGCCGTTTGAGTCAAAACCGTTTCCTGTGTATCGGGATCTTTTTCGATACTGAATTCCAACCAGGCCAGGCCGGGTAGTTTCATCTCGGCGCGCAGTCTTAAGAGCCTTTGAGGGATAAGTTCTTCAACTCTCCAAAAATCAACGGCGTCACCAATTCTCAGGTGATCTGGGTCACGCCTGCCACGCCTTAGCCCGACTCCCCCGACCATTCGATCCATAAGACCTCGAAGCTCCCAAGCCCAGCTGGCCATGGAGTAACCATTCTTGCCACCAATTGATTCAATCCTGGACCACACCTTTTCCATTGAATCAGTGCCTCGAACCACCCGAACGTCCTTATACAAAGAACCTCCGGCCCAGTCGGGGTCGGTTGGAAGCGGTTCGCTAGGGGTTCCTGGAACCGAAGCGTTGGTCCAACGAGTTTCGACATTCGCTTCTTTAATTCGAACCAGGGCCAGCTTCACGGCAACATCGAAAGAAGTCAGACCGGCCGCCGAAGGAGGAATTAGCTCATTGATATTTGATGGCGCTGCCACCACTTCGTGCTTGAGGCTCTCAACTAATCTGCGGGCAAGTCGGTAAGGAACTGGAGTTACGAGTCCCACCCAACCGCTAGAAAGTCTCGGGGTCAAGACGGGAATCGGAATAATGATTCTTCGCTTGAGTCCAGCAGCGGCTGCGTAGTGCTGCATCATGTCGGCATAGGTAAAGATGTCAGGGCCGGCAATGTCAAAGACACCCGTTGCTGTTGGTGGCAAAGCGGCAGCTCCCACTAGGTAGCGAAGGACATCACGAACGGCAATTGGTTGAATTCTGTTATTTACCCATTTTGGTGTGGTCATAATAGGCAAACGCTCAGTTAGATAGCGAAGCATCTCAAATGAAGCAGAGCCTGAACCGATTACTACCCCAGCTCGGAACTCGATTGTGGGAACTCCCGATTGGGCAAGGATGGCTCCGGTATTCATACGAGCACTCATGTGATCAGAAAGATCATCGGTGCCGTTGATGATGCCACCAAGATAAATGATTCGAGAGACTTTAGCCTCTGATGCCGCGTCAGCAAACATTTTTGCCATCTTTAGTTCTGATGCTTCAAAGTCGTCTTTGACAAGAAGTGAGTGGATTAGGTAGTAAGCAACGTCTATGCCAGCAAGTGCTTGCTCTAATGCTTTATCGTCGTGAGCGTCTCCTTCGACAACTTCAACCTGACTTATCCAGGGATACTGCGTCAAACGTGAAGCGTTTCTGGCGAGCACCCGGACTCGGTAGCCGAAGGTTAGTAATTCTCTAATTAGCCTGCCGCCGATGTAGCCATTGGCTCCAGTTACAAGGCACAGTGGTGCAAGCCCATTGGTTTGGACCGGTAATGGCAGTCCCGCAGTGATTTCGGTCATAACCAATTATGACGCCCGGGGCACCATCCCCCGCATAGACTGTGAGACGGCTAGTTCGTGGCCCAAGCAATCTAGTATGCATCAGCTAGAAAAGACCAGAAATCAGGAATCAATTGACAAAAGTTCGCAATCGCTGGGTGGGGCTAGTTTTTATCTCCATGGCCATATCTCTCGTGATCATCGATGGCACGATCGTAAACACCATTTTTCCTTCAATTATTAACGACCTCAGTCTTACCTCCACGGAAGTGCAGTGGGTTCAGGAAAGCTATGTGCTGGTCTTTGCGTCACTACTTCTGGTCTGGGGTTCTCTGGCAGACAGGTTTGGTCGAAAGCGACTACTAAGTATTGGAATTGTAATCTTCATATTGGCCTCTGTCTGGGCAGGAGTTGCGGAATCACCAGATGTGTTGATCCTCGCTCGAGTAATCCAAGGTATCGGTGGAGCTATGGTTTTGCCAACAACCCTGTCGCTTCTAAATGCCACATTCCAGGGTAAAGAGCGAGGAATAGCTTTTGCTGTATGGGGCGCAACAATCGGTGGAATGGTTGCCGTTGGTCCTGTGCTTGGTGGCTGGTTAGCAACTGACTTCAGCTGGCGTTGGGCCTTTGGAATTAACTTGCCTCTTGGAATTTTGATCCTGGCCGGTCTTGCCTATTACGTTTCTGAGTCCAAGGCACCACAACGAGCTGGAGGAGTTGACTTCATCGGAGCCGCCATTTCGGTTGTGATGTTCTCCACTTTGGTATTTGGTCTAATTGAGGGCCGTATTTATGGCTGGTGGGAAATTAATCCCAACAACCAATTCATGCTTGGTGACTTCGCTTGGCCAACTACAGGAATTTCTGTAATTCCAGTTTCTCTGCTGATCTTTGTGATTTCTGCTGTGGTGTTTGTGCTTTGGGAAAGAAAGCGCGAGGCCGAGAAAAGGAACGTTCTTCTGGACCTGGGCTTATTTAAGATTGGCTCATTCAGAAATGGTTCTATCGCCGCGTTGATCATCTCCATGGGTGAGTTTGGAATTTTGTTTGCAATTCCACTTTGGCTACAAAACGTGCTTGGCCTTAGCCCAATTTCTTCTGGCCTTGTGCTGCTCTGGCTTGCTGCAGGAGCGTTTATGGCCTCTGGCGTTGGTGGTGCCCTGAGCGGCAAGTTGCCGCCTGCAAGGGCAGTGCAAATAGGTGTAGGGCTTGAGCTAATTGGAGTTTTGGGTGTAGCACTATTTTCCTCAACTGAAGCCGGCTGGATTATTCTTGCCCCTCTCTTGTTTCTTTACGGAATTGGAATTGGTTTAGCTACTGCTCAACTAACCGGTGTGATCATGGTTGATGTTCCTATGTCGAGTACCGGTCAAGCCTCTGGCTCACAGTCAACTGTTAGACAGGTTGGCTCCGCGCTAGGCGTTGCCGTTCTTGGAACACTGCTGTTTACGGGAACTCAGGTTTCAATGGAACAACGTCTTAGCGATCTTGAGGTTCCAACCGCGCAAAGTGTTGTGATAGTTGATGCGGTAGTCGACTCCGCAGGATCAGCGATTCCAGGATTAACCGAGGGGTTGGTTGCCCAGCAAGTTCCACAATCCCTTGCTGAGGACATCACAAGCGCTGCCGGTGAGGCTTTCACCGATGGTGCGAAGTGGGCGGCATGGTCAGCAGCAGGATTCCTGCTCTTGGGCTTTGGTTCTACTTTCTATCTCGGTTCACAAAAGACCAAAACTAAGCGAAAGGCAGCGAAGAAGCGCTAGCTCACTTATCAGTGAAACTCGGGCGCGAGCCTAGACTGAAAGCGATAACCATTACGAAGGGGTATTACTGATGGCACAGAAAAAACGCTCAGTTGCTGAGCAAATCAAAAGACTAAGAACCTACAACATTGTTGCGGGCTTATTGCACCTGTTCCAGGCGGTAGCTTTTGGCTACGCACTATCGCTACTGGATAACCAGGTCCTATTTGGTACCACCGTTGATTACATGACAGGTCCTCCAGGGTCTCCGCTACCAACCGAGCGGGTCACCTTATTTGAAGTGAACCTAGGAATTGGAGTGGTGGCTTTCTTGGGATTGTCGGCTTTCTTCCACTTCTTGATTTCTTCCCCCCAGTTCTTTGGAAAGTACTCCAAAGGTTTGAAGCAAAACCGCAACTACTTCCGTTGGGTCGAGTACTCACTGAGCTCATCGGTAATGATTTGGCTGATTGCTCAGCTAACTGGAATCTCAGACTTTTCTGCACTAGTTGGAATCTTTGCGGTCAACGCTTCGATGATTTTCTTTGGAGCCCTGCAGGAGAAGTACGAAACACCTGGAAACGGCCAAGGGTTGCCATTCATCATGGGTTCCATCACTGGAATTGTTCCTTGGATCCTCATTGGTGTCTACACCTTGCAGCCAGGCTCGACTAGCGCGGCAGAGGTTCCAGGATTTGTCATTGGAATCATCATTTCGCTGTTTGTGTTTTTCAACACATTTGCGATTAACCAGGCATTGCAATACAAGCAGTGGGGATCATGGGCAAACTACCTAAAGGGAGAAAGAACTTACATCACTCTTTCTTTGGTAGCCAAGAGCATTCTTGCTTGGCAAGTGTTCTCCGGAGCAATCATTCCGGCCCTAACCGCCTAGAAAAACATATTGAAAATAGCTCGACTGCTGGCGAGGGGGGCACTTGGTGCCGCCCTCGTTTACGCAGGAATCGGTCACCTCACTTTTTCACGCCAAGAGTTCCAGGCCCAAGTTCCGCTATGGCTACCACTTGATCCAGACTTTGTAGTTCTGGCTTCTGGTGCTGTTGAAATTATTCTCGGCCTTGGTCTGTTATCGGGCGGAAGGGTAAGTGCTTATTTTGGTCTTGCAACAGCAGCTTTTTTTATTGCTATTTTTCCCGGCAATATCAACCAATACGTCGAGGGTATTGACGCGTTTGGTTTATCTACTGACCAGGCCAGGTTGACTCGCCTGTTTTTCCAGCCCCTATTGGTTGTCTGGGCACTTTGGTCAACTTCGGCTATTGGGGTGCTTAGAAAGTTGCTCTCTAGATCTAAATAACGCCCTTAGAATTAAGCAATTATGGAAACTCCCTCATATTTCTGGTTCCAGGCAATTTCGTCTGGTGTCCTACTGGCGATCTTGATAGCAGATCTAGTTCTTGCAGTGAAGAGACCACACACCCCTTCCACCAAGGAATCAACTGCTTGGGTGGGATTCTACGCCGGACTGGCTCTGGCTTTTGCGGCAATCCTCTGGTCGGTGTTTGGACAACTGAGAGCAACCGAGTTCATAGCAGGATATCTAACCGAATACTCGTTATCGATTGATAACTTGTTTGTGTTCGTGTTAATTATGTCCAGATTTGCCGTTCCCAAGATCTATCAGCAGCAAGTACTGATGGTTGGAATCATTATGGCTCTGGTGCTTCGAGGGTTGTTCATTTTGGTTGGAGCAGCACTCATTGAACAATTCAGCTGGATATTTTACATTTTTGGTGTGTTTTTGCTTTACACCGCTTACCACCAGGCATTTCGTACCCACGAGGATGAGCACCAGACGGAATCGAAGCTAGTTCAACTGCTTCGAAAGAGAGTTCATGTTTCAGACGACTTTGATGGGGCAAAGCTAACCACCGTCGTGAATGGCCGCAGGGCCTTTACGCCGATGCTTGTGGTGTTTGCAGCCCTTGCCATGACAGATGTCATGTTCGCCTTTGACTCCATCCCGGCAATCTTTGGCATTACGACAGATCCCTTTATTGTGTTTACAGCAAACCTGTTTGCGCTGATGGGTCTTCGCCAGTTGTACTTCTTGCTGGGTGGACTACTCGATCGGCTTGAATACTTGAAGTACGGGATCTCATTTATTTTGGCTTTTATTGGTTTCAAGCTAATCACGCATGCGATGCATGAGAATGAGCTGCCATTTATCAACGGTGGTCAACACATTGAGTGGGCTCCCGACATAGATAGCTTCACATCCCTTGGGGTAATTGTTGCCTCTATTGCGGTTTCAGCGGTTGTGAGCGTTATTGCAGCGACTAGAAAGAGTAAGTAAGAGCGGAATAGATAGTCATGAGAGAGAAGTCCGCGATAGACAATCTGGCAGATAGCTACCTAGCGTCTCTGGCATCAAACTATCCAAGTTTTGCGACCAGTATCGGTCTGGTCTCGGGAGCAGCTGACATGGACGATTACTCCCCTGAGGCCATTGAGCGAGATCTGAAATTAGACCAATCGACCCTTGCGGCCCTTCAAGCCTTAGAACCACAAGATGATGTCGACCAAGTAACCAAGGACGCCCTTAGCCAGCAGCTAATTCTGGACATCGAGTTCCACGCCGCCGGATTGCAATATAGAGACTTGAATAACATCGCATCTCCTGCCCAAGGCATCAGGGATGTATTTGATATCTCCCCAACCGCCACCGTTACCGACTGGGAAAACCTTGCCTCAAGAATGCGAAAAGTCAAGGATGCCCTGAACGGGTACCAGAAGACGCTAGCGATTGGATTTGGAAAAGGTGACGGACCAGCTAAGCGCCAGCTCCAAGAGGTGATAACCCAAGTAGGGCAGATTAATCAGCCTGAGGGTTTTTTCCATGAATTTGCCAAAGGCGCCACAGCCGATCACAAGCTCTCGACAGCCCTGCGCGAGGAATTAGTTGCTGCTGCTCAAGTCGCCACCGCTGCCTACGCGGCATTTGGAGATTTTCTAAAAGGCATGTTGCCAAAGGCCAGCGAGCAAGACGCTATCGGTCGAGAAAGATACCGATTACTTAGCAAGAGTTTCCTAGGTGCAGAAATTGATCTCGATGAGACCTACAAGTGGGGTATCGAAGAACTAGCCCGCGTGGTAGCCGAGCAAGAAGCTGTTGCTGACGAGATTCTTCCTGGAGCAAGCGTTGCAGAGGCGATTGCTCATTTGGAGAAAGACCCAAAAACCAAGCTGCATGGCACCGATGAATTGCAGAAGTGGATGCAGCACCTAAGCGATAAGGCTATTGAGGATCTTGGAAAGACGCATTTTGACATCGCAGAGCCTCTTAGAAAGCTCGAATGCATGATTGCCCCAACCAAACATGGTGGAATCTACTACACCGGTCCAAGCGATGATTTTTCTAGGCCAGGAAGAATGTGGTGGTCGGTGCCCGAAGGTGTCGAATATTTTGACACCTGGCGAGAAACCACAACCGTTTATCACGAAGGTGTTCCAGGTCACCACCTTCAGGTAGCACAAGCTACGTATATACGCGAAACTCTAAACGACTGGCGTCGCTTGGCTTCCTGGACTTCAGGCCACGGTGAGGGTTGGGCTCTCTACGCCGAGAGGTTGATGGATGAGCTTGGCTACCTAGCAACTCCTGCCGATCGCCTTGGAATGCTCGATGGCCAGCGAATGCGAGCTGCTCGAGTCGTGCTGGATATTGGAGTGCACCTAGGAAAGCCAAAACTGGACGGAACGGGCGTTTGGGACTTTGACTACGCTCTGGAGTTCATGTCCAAGAACGTGAACATGAGTCCAGAGTTTGTTCGCTTTGAGGTCACCAGATACTTTGGTTGGCCTGGCCAAGCCCCAAGTTACAAAATTGGTCAGCGTATTTGGGAGCAAATCAGGGACGACTACCAAGCTCGCAAGGGTTCCGAGTTCGATATGAAGAAGTTCCACTCAACGGCGCTGAACCTCGGTGGCTTAGGGCTGGATGCTCTCAAAGAAGCGATGTCTAGGGCCTAAATCAAACTTCTCGGTGCTAACATTTTGTAATGCGCGCATCAAAGTGGATAGCAATAACAGCCGGAGTTTTAGTTGTCATAGTTTCCGGTGGCGCACTAGCCGCCGGTGAATACGTTTACACCTCAGGAACCGTGGTTCCATGTGCAATAAACGAGGACGATTTAGCAAACTCCCCTGAGGCTTTTTATACCCCAGCTTCTGGAAACGGTCCTTTTCCGGGAGCCGGTTGGGATAAGTGGGTTGACTACGATCTAAGCGCTTGGTGGCTAACTGATAACAACTATGAAGCGGTTGAGATACCGGTCAGCGAAGAAGTAACTCTTTCAGCCTGGTGGATTGAGCCAGAGGTTTCAAATGGAAAAACAGTGATCGTGACTCACGGTATTGGCACTTCACGAAGAGATTTCAACGCGCTGCTTCCAAGTGCCATGCTGGTAAAAGATGGCTTCCAAGTTCTACTAGTCGACATGCGTGACACCGGAGAATCCACCTGCACCGATGGTCGTCACTCGGCCGGTCAAGAAGAATCCACTGACTTTGCGGCGGTCGCTGACTGGCTAGTTGAAACCAAGGGTGTCAAGCCAGTATCTCTTGGCATGTTTGGGGTTTCCGGCGGGGCGGTAGCAACCTCACTGCTTCCCGCCAAGACAGAGAATGTCTCAGCGTTTGCAATGGAGGGAACAATCTTTGATTTCAATGCTGCCGCCACAAAAGAAGTTGAGTTTCAGGGCTTTCCCGGTTTCTTATGGCAACTGGCTCAAATCTCCGCTCAACTATTTCACGGTGTGAACCTGACCGAGACTTCAGTAATGCAGGGAATTGAAGCTGCCGGAGACAGACCGATGCTTATTCTGCATGGGGATATAGACCAGCGACTGGCCTACCAGTCATCGGTGGACTTCTATGACTACGCCAAGCAGCAGGGATCAGATATCACACTTGAAACCTTTGAGGGCTCTGACCACACCGAGGGAATGCTTACGGAGACCCAGCGATACGCGGATTTACTATCGGGCTTTTTTGATCGGGCACTAACTAACTAGTTAGCTGCTAGATAATTCGGGTAGCGAGAATCTTGTCGATTCGACGGCCATCCATGTCAACAACCTCTAGCTTCCAATCCTGGAGAACTACGCTATCGCCAGCTACTGGCATCTTGCCCAGTAGTAACAAGATGAGTCCACTGACGGTGTGGTAGCGACCCTTGTCTTGCTCAGGTAGCTCATCAATAACAAGGCAGTCCTTAATTTCAGGAATCGAAGTATCTCCTTCGAACAGCCATGAACCATCGTCTCGTTGAACCGGATCGGTAGCTTCTTCACCTTCGGTGACAATTTCACCAATCAAAGTGTCGAAGATGTCCTGAATGGTGACAAGACCCTCTAGGCCACCATACTCATCAACCACAAAGGCGATGTGGGTGCGGGATTCTTTGAACTGATCCAGTAGGTCCATTCCAGTAAGAGTCTCAGGAACATATAGCGGTGGCTCCAGGTTGTCTTGCAGGCTGAGCTTTTCTCCTCTGGCAACGGTTGAAAGCGCAGTCTTGGCACTCAAAACTCCGATGATCGAATCCAAGCCGCCATCACACACTGGAATCCTTGACCTAACCGACTGAGCAATCAGATTGAAACTCTCGGCCTCAGGATCATTGATGTCAACAAACACGATTTCTGATCTAGGAACCATCAAGGAGCCCAGTTTTCTATCGTCCAGGCGGAAGACGTTTTTCACCAATTCGCGCTCTTGGTCTTCAATCAAACCAGCAACCGAACCCTCGTCCAAGATCGCCTCGATCTCATCCTCGGTTACGGTGGCTTCTTTGTGCTTACCGACACCAAAGAGTCGAAGAAGTGTGTTTGTGGTGACGGTCAAAATCACCACAAATGGCTTAGTGACCTTCGAAAGAATAAGCATCGGTGTGGCAATTACGGCTGCGATCTGCTCGGGGTTGGACTGGCCGATTCGCTTTGGAACTAGCTCCCCGACCGTGATGGCAATAAAGGTGACTATCAGCACAACGACGACTGTGGCTGATACATCTGCTACCCCGTCAAGTACTCCAACACTTTGAAGCCAAATAGCCAGTGGCCTAGCAAAGATGGACTCTCCCACGATTCCACTCAGTAGGCCAATCGAGGTAATACCTATTTGTATTGTGGAAAGAAACTGGGTTGGGTCTTCACTGATTCGAATAGCCACTTCAGCAGATTTCTTGCCACGTGCGGCCATCGCCGAAAGCTTGGCGCGTTTTGAGGTAAGTAGAGCAACCTCTGACATGGCAAGAAGGCCATTAATGAGTATGAGAGAAAACAGCAGGATTACTTCCAAGGACCTGTTTCGATTCACCCCAATTGCTGATTAGATGTTGAAGTACTATGTTTCCATAAAAATGGCCGATAAAACACCAAAAAACAAAATTTTTGGAATAGTTGCCCCAATGACAGGCTAACTAGCTCTTGGTTGGCTTCTTTGCTGCCCCATCTTTACGAGTTGCGTAGGCAAATAGCGCCAATCCCGCTACCAGAGCTCCAGCACCTAGTCCGTAGGAAACAACGTCAGAGGCTCGGTTTGCATCCACAAACACACCCACGAAGACCACGGCGATGATTGCTACGACGACTCCAATGAGTTTTGACTTTAGATCATCGAGGTCTAGAACCTGAAGCCAGGCGGGAACTTCGAGCCTGGTGTCTACAAACAATTCGTATAGTCCATAACCAATAACAAGAAGCACTGTTCCAAGCAGGATGGCATCTACTGCCGTCAGGACGTCAACGATAGTGTCTTTGAGATATGCATCGTTTAGCACTGCATCAGCTATTACCATCATGATTGAAATAGACCCCTGAGCCATCAACAACAATGCTCCGATGATGGAGGCTATTGAAGGAACAATTACCGCGTAGCGGGTGAGACCTAGAATTTTGCGCATTTACTCATGGTACTAGCCACCAGCCAAAACCACCCTAAAAGCTATAGAAGGCCAGCAATATTGCGATGCTAAACATCACAACCGCAATGAGAATGTCGAGCACCTTCCAGAAAACCGGTTTGGACATGAACCTGGAAGCTGCCTTGGCCCCGAAGCCGATTGAACTAAACCAGACAAAGCTTGAGACCACAGCCCCAAGGGCAAACCACCACTTATCTGGTCCAAATTGATTGCCAATCGAGCCAAGCAAAATCACGGTGTCCAAGTAAACATGGGGATTCAAGAAAGTAAAGCCAAGAACGGACAAGACAACATTCTTTCCACTGCCGCTTTGAACCCCCGAAGCATCTAGCACCTGAACCTTGAAAGCAGATCTTAGGGACCTGATGCCAAACCATGTCAGGTATAAAACGCCAAACCAGCGAATAATCTCCAGTAACCAAGGAAGGCCTGAGATTAGTGCTCCAAGCCCTGCAACACCCAAGACAATTAGAGCTGCATCAGAAACGGCACATATAGCAACAACAAGGACAACGTGTTTTCTTGTTAGTCCTTGCCGGATAACAAATGCGTTTTGGGCACCGATTGCAATAATCAGAGAAAGTCCGGTGAAAAAACCAGGTAGCGAAGCTATCACTTTTCGAGCTTACACGGCGAACAACAAGTTTTCCCTAGGTCGAAGAGACGGGGTAACTATTTTTCGTTTTCCGTCCTAGACAACCTTTAGGGTCATAGGCATCTTTTCTACAAGCTTTTCTGTGCGATCTGTCGAATGCAAGTAGCGAGTCGCTGCCAGAGTGCTCGAGTCCCCCAGCTACTCCTTAAGTTTAGGCAGGTTCGCACCAACTTTTGCATGGTAACTTGCAGCATGGTGTCGAAGTCCGTGTGGTGTTACCGCGCTGCAAACTCCTACTCGAACTAAGTCACGCTTAAAGTTCTCGTCTGGTGCGGTTCTTACAAACGTACTCCAAACATTGCATAGGTTACCAAAGCACTTCGACGCCCCGTGGCGTAGCGGTAATGATTCCACGAGGACTTCCGCAACGGCAACAGGAAGTTGCTCGAGACTAGAAGGGCCAGGTCTTTCGGTCCGCCGCCTGCGCCCCGAAGATAGCGGGCTATTTGCAAGCTTCTACACGCTCGTCGCGCACGACCTCGAGGAGACCGCCTAGCGCGCCGCTGCGGATCGAAAAGCGACGAAGGCGTCTGCGACGTCTTCGAAACCAAGGTCGTTTACCTCGTTGAGCTTGTCGATATATTCGGCCGGAATGACAGCAAAGCCCGAGAATGCCCCGCACATGCCCCCCGCGATGGCACCGATCGTGTCGGTGTCGCCGCCGAGGTTCGCGGCGAGTAAAGCCGAACGCACGGGGTTGCCTTGAGACCTCACAAACAGACCGACAGCGCAAGGCACAGAGTCGGTCGTCGCGACGCTCGCACCGATCACGTCATAGAGCTCTTGCAAGAACTCGGTGTCGGTGGTCGCTTTGCGAGCGATGGATACTGCGAGTCGCGCCTTCGCCGCGATGGAGCCCGCAACGACCCGGTTTCCTCGCTCAAAGCCCAGTGCCGCTGCCGCATAGCCGACCTCGAGTACGGCGTCGATGCGTTCGTCGATTGCATCGCTCTTCGTGCTATCGATGGCCGCCGCAACAACCCCGGCAATCAGGCTTGCACCGCTAATTGCAACGTCGGTGTGGTGGCTCGGTACGCATGCGGCCTCAACGCGATCAACGAGAGTCTCGAGATTGGTGCTCGGCATGAGAATTCCGACTGGAGCGATCCGCATCGATGCCCCGTTTGTCTCTCCGGTCGTGCCGGTGTCCCACGGGGAGGCGCCATTGCGCAAAGCATCAATAGCTTTAGCCGAACTCGGGCCGAGAAAGTAGCCTTCGCTGGCGCCGACGCGGTCTGCCCACGCCACCATGTGTTGTGCGACAGTCTCTGCAGCGACAGCGCCGTTATCGGCGATGATTGCGCCCGCAAGCATGAGCGTCTGTTGGGTGTCGTCCGTCACTTGACCGGCGACATATCCATCCACAACGAAGTGGCCGTCGGGGCCTGGCAGAAAGCCGGTGATCTCGCCGAAATGGGTCAAGACGCGTTCGCGTGGCCACAGCTCACTGGGCATGCCCATGGCATCACCAAGAGCCACCCCGTAGAAAGAACCGAGAATTCGGTCGCGCAATTGTACTGTCTTGGTCTCGTTAGTCGTTTCGGTCATCTTATTCCCTCGGTTGGTGTGGACGGCGGGCGAGGTCATAGCACCCAGAGCCCGGTTGTGCGCAGCCAAATGACAACACCGAGAATCGCAAGAATTCCGGCAACAGCCACATAGTCAATGGGTCTTGCTCGCAGCGTCATGAGCGCCGTCGGGCGTTTGGTTGCACCGTAGCCGCGATTGATCATGGCGGCAGCCAGATCGTCAGACATGCGAATGCCACTCGTGAGCAGAGGTACCATGACCGGAATGTAGGCCCGAACCCGTCGAATCATTCCGCCTTGATCGATCGTGGCACCGCGAGCTCGCTGTGCGTCGAGCACTTGCTCTGCGCGATGCTGCATTGTCGGGATGAACCGCAATGCCGTCATGACGATAAATACGATGAAGTGTGGAACGCTCACCTGACGCATCGCGGCAACGAAGTCATCAATCGGCGTCACGATGAGTAACAGCGTCGTGAGCATGACCATGGTAAGGATGCGCATGCCGAGACTCACTCCATAAGAGACTCCCGCGAGGGTGAGCGGCATCGTCCCATTTGGCAGGCTTAAAATGACGACGGCATAGGCTGGGTCGGTCGTTTCGCTAGGTGCAAAACCGAAAGCCGCGAACGCGGCAACGATTACCACGATGAAGCTCAGCGGCGCCAAGAGCTTGAGTAGCCCTCGCACGCCGATGCGCGCCCAGAGCACGAGCGCCGCAGCAACTAGTGCGAGCAATAAGTTGGGCAGCCAGTGGCTGAAAAGAAAAGTCACGATGAGGGCGGCGGTGAAGCCCAATAGCTTTACCCTCACATCAAGGAGATGTAACAGAGTCGTGCCTGGCTGGTATTCGAATCTCATGCGAGCGCTCCCAGTCCCCACTGCGCCCGAAACTCATCGAGCGTCGTCACTGCGCTTGGGCATCCAAGCGCGGCAGCCAGGGTCGTGACCTGTGGCGCAACAAGGGAGCCGAGTTTCAGCAAGTCAGCGCGACCAAAGAGATCGTGTGGTGCCTCGTCGGCGATGAGAGAACCATGGGCAAAGACCAGCGCGCGACGTGCATGCTCCGCCACCAAGGTCATGTCGTGCGTGATCATGAGGATTGTGTGCCCGCTTAGATTGAGCTCGCGCACGAGCGACATCATAGCGCGAGCGCCGAGCCAGTCTTGGCCAGTGGTCGGTTCGTCGATGACGAGCACGCGCGGCTCAAGCGCGAGCACGCTCGCGACAGCTAGCCGCTGTCGTTCGCCCTTGCCAAGCATGAAGGGATGCTTTTCGACCATTTCGGACATGCCGACTTGGTCGAGCACGGAATCTACCCGCTCGGCGATACGATCAGGTTCCCAACCAAGATTGCGCAATCCGTAACCGACTTCGTCACGAACGCTGTTGGCAAAAATCTGATGGTCTGGGTTCTGAAAAACGTATCCGACGGTGGTGGCGAGCTCACTTACCGCACGACCCTCTGTAACCTCTCCGGCAATAAGCAACTCACCAGAGGTTGGGCGCAGCAGGCCGTTGAGGTGGCGCGCGAACGTGGTCTTGCCCGCACCGTTGCGACCGAGAACTGCCACAAACTCCCCAGCCGTGATCGACACGTCGATCTGATCCAGAGCGGTAACCCCACCCGGATAGACATAGCAGAGACCGCGGGCCTCAATCACGATCTCGCACTCGGGGCGCACCTCAGGAGCCGTGCGCTCTTTGGCCGTTGTGGCATCCCAGCGCGGCAATGAGTCGATGCCGCCCTTCAAGGTGATGGGAAGATCACCCGAGTAGCGCCCGGCGTCCGAGAGGGCCAGGGCAGCCGAGGTAACTTGCGGCGGCCGAAGGCCAGCTGTAGCCAGCAGACTTTCGTTGCCGAAGAAGTCCACCGGTGCGCCGTCGAATAGCAGCCGACCGTGGTTCAGCACGAGGAGGCGATCAGCCCAATCGGCGATGAGTTCCGGTTCGTGCTCGATCAGCACGATCGTGGTTTCGTTATCTTTCGAGAGCGAGCGGACGATACCGAAGACTTCAGCAGTGCCTTGTGGGTCGAGCTCACTCGTTGGCTCGTCGAGCACGAGGATGCTGGAATCCATGGCGATGACGCCAGCCACAACGAGGCGCTGCTTTTGACCTCCCGACATGCGGTTGGTGTCCCGGTCGGCAAGATCGCCCATGCCAACGAGAGCGAGCGCTGCCTGCGCTTTAGCGAGCACGACGTCGCGCGGCAGCCCAAAGTTGGCCGGACCGACTGCGGCATCGGCCAGCGCGGTCTGTCCCGTGATTTGCGTCTCCGGGTCTTGCATCACTAGGCCGACGCGGCGAACGATGTCGATTACATCGTGGTTGGCTGTGATCATTCCCTCGATGAGCATCTCACCTGAGATTTGCCCTTCGTGGTGATGAGGAACGAGACCGTTGATTGCCATGGCAAGAGTCGACTTGCCTGCACCGGTCGCCCCCATGATGGCAACGCGCTCACCGTTCGCTATCGATATCGAGACGTTGCTCAATTGCCACGCATCACTTTTTTCATAACTGAAACTCAGGTTACGCGCTTGAATGCTCTGGATTGTCATCGCAGCACTCCCAGGGTTGTGTGCGGAAGGGATGCTGGCAACACTGCCAGCACAGAGTCAACATCGGCAGGGTCTACGGCAACGAGCACGCAACTGGCTGGCCCGCCGCTCTTGGTCATGTCCCAGCCGTGCTCCGCTTCCTCAAAGGTTAGTCCGGCGGTAGCGGCGAGTAGTTTGAGCTCCCAGGCCAGTCCGTGCGAACCAACCGGGAGTGCGTCGTGCACTCCATCGATCGCGACCACATCGCTGAGGGTGGAGATCGCCACCATCCGTTCGTCTTCCATGGTGATGTCGTCGCCCGGTGCCGAGGTTGGGGCGCCGAGCACAAGCACTACATCCCCAGCGTTGCCGCGACCTGCCCTCAATTCGGACCGCATGGCGCTGCCGATTACGGTGACGCCAACGCCTGTCGCCATTGTTGGAACGTTGTCCTCCGTGCTGCCCGTTACCCGCTCCGCACTAAGGCCAATAGTGCTGGCCACGCGGCGGAACTCGGCAATCATCGCTGCACCCGTCGGCTCCATCTCCACGCTGAGGGCGTTGATGATTACTTCGGGTTGACCGCCAGCCGCGATGAGTTCGAGCAAGGGCACTCGCAGCGCGCAATGCGCGGTCAGCGCGGCCGATGCCGCAAACACATCGTGGGGCTTCGGGCCGATCGACCCGACGGAGTCACACGCGATGATTACGACCCGACCATCCCCAATATCGAGGATAGTCAAATCACGGATGCTGCTCACGGGCAGCACGGGGACACTCGTCATGAAATTGCTACTCAGCGTTTGGTGCGGCGAGCGGTTCGGCCTTCTTCCCCTTGCGCGGGTTTTCACTTAGACCAGTGAGGTCGAGTACCTTGACGACAGCCACGGCAATCACCACGTTGATCGTCGAACCGACAAGAAGCGGCAACACGAGAGTTGCGAAAATGCCCAGTCCGTAGATCGGGATAAGCAACGCTGCTCCACCGACTCCGTTGAGCAAAATAGCAACCGGAATAGCGACCCAGATGTTGATTTTGCGGGCGACGAGACCAAAGAGCCCCACCCAAACAATCGTTGCGACAGCAACGAGAATGTGGATTGGCAAACCGAGCGGGAATCCAGTAATGAGAGCAGAGAACATGTGGCCAAGCATGCCGACGATGGCTCCCTCACCTGGACTGAACGCAGCCGCGGCAAGGAATCCTGGCGCCGAGTCAAGAGCAACGGTGCCCGTGGGGCTCGGTAGCTTAATGAAGGCTCCGACGGCGCTCAGCGCCACGAGAATTGCGACACGGGCAATCCTCTTCGGGGTGAAGTAGTTTTTTTTCTTTTTGCCCTGCGAACTTGCAGTAGTTGATTTGTTCATAGTGTCCCTCCTTTGGGATTGATTACGGATATTGCGTCACTCGATTGAGGTCACTTGCATAACAGCGGCCCGTTCGAGTTCTAGTTCGGCCGTTAACGAGAATCGGTCGGCACGAAGCAGTGTTTTGACGACTTCGATGCAGCGGCCCGCCGCGTCTCTAGTCGTCCGCTCAACGAGCAAGGCTGGTTGCCCGGGGTTCTGATCGAGCTCACCAGCCTCAAATTCGTCGAGCACGGTTGCGGTAAGGCGCTCGCTTGCTTGCTTTGGCTCGATGTTTAGCATGTCGCGCAGCGTTGCGTAGAGCGAACGATCGGTCATATTAAGTCCAAGTAGCGAGCTACAGAGGTCCGCGGGCAGCCATACGGTTTCGAGGCTCACCGGGAGTCCGTCAAGCGAGCGAACGCGGCGCAGCATTACGGCGCCATCCTTGCTCGACGACAGTCCAAGAGCATCGCTTACCATCGTCGGCGGGGTCACCAAACGCAAATCGAGCACAAGGCTGCGAACGCGGAGCCCCCGATCCGTCAACTCGGTTGTGAACCCTTTGAGAAAGCGCAGGCTTCCTTCGACTCGGGGTTCAGAGACGTAGGTGCCATCTCCTTGACGCCGAAAAATGAGGCCTTCGCGTTCGAGTCGAGCAAATGCCTGACGCACCGTTTGGCGGCTGACACCAACAAGTTCTGCAATAGTGCGTTCCGTGGCGAGCTTGCTGCCGCTGGGAAACTGCTCCGTGCCAAGTTGGGACCGCAGGTTTTCATAGAGCTGGTAATAGACGGGAACGGGGCTGTCGGCGTCAACTTGGATTTCGCCAAGGGCGTCTAAACTAAGGGCAGCAGCCACAGAAATCGCCTTTCAACATTGGAACTCGATTGGTCCACACTCTAATACCAATCTAAGCCAATGTCAATTATTGCAGAGCCGTTGCAAAGTCCCAAGATTATTGATGTGTTTTTGGCTGCCCGGCGTTCGTCGCTTCTTCCCCGACTTGTCGGGTGCCTTGGTTGCGTCTGATGAAAGATCAAACGCACTATGTGCCCTCGGCAGGAATCGAACCTGCGACCAAGAGATTAGAAGGCTCTTGCTCTATCCACTGAGCTACGAAGGCGAGTGTGCCTGGGTTGGAGGCCTTTCCAGTCTACACAGGCCATCTAGTTGCGGTCGAGAATCAGTTCTGTTGGGAGTCAATGATTGAGCGGGTGATCGCTTCAAGCACTGCAAGGTCTTTTCTTACTCCAGCTAGATTCGAAATTACCTCGGTGCCGTTAATTACCGAATCCTTGAAAGCTAGAAGCTGGCGTAGAAATCCAGTTTCATTTATCTGCGTATAAGTAGTGTCTTGTCTTTCGTGTAAGTCGTGTTTGAAAACTGTCAGCCTGCTGCGCTCTTCCAAGACGTAAGGCTTGGCTAAGTGATATTCCAATCGTCCGTTGGAAGCTAGTACTTTAAGCTCCTCGTCATATTCTGGGTATTCAGGTAGCCAGTTCCAGCTCAAGATAAACCTGATGTCCTTCATTTTCCCAACCGCAAGAATCGAAGACGGAGTAGTTCCGGAAAGTTCAGGAAAAACTTCAGCTTGCCAGACAGTGGGGAGCTGGAAGCCCAAGCCGCGCAGCATGCTGGTTTCGTGGATCAAGGAACCCTGAATGATGTTTTTATAGAAAGCCCGCACAATCTCCGGAGCACCTGGGAAGGCGATTTCGGTCTGTTCCATTTCATACTGCCTGGCACGTTCAATTTCTTTGATGTCAGCGTCGTCCAGTGGTGGCTTTAGTCTCAAGTGGGCAATCTGTGGCGCATCTGCTGGGTGAGACACAGTGACACGAACCAGCCTTATGTCCTTTAGTAGTGCAATTTCTTGGGCTGCTCGCTGAGCTAGAGGATCATACATTTTCATGTAGCCGATTTGCAGAATCTTTCCGCTTTGCTTTTGCGCCACTTCGATTGCATCTAGCTCCTTGGAGTTAAGAGCCAGTGGCTTCTCAGCCAGAACGTGCTTCCCGGCTTCCAGTGCAGCAATTGTCAATTCCGCATGGGAGCCGGAGGTGGCAATCAAGACGGCATCAATTTCCGGATCGTCCAGTATCTGCCTGGGGTCACTAAAGCCCTTGACGGCGTATTTTGTAGCGACCTCTTTGGCTCTAGACGGTGAGAGGTCGCATACGGCAGAAAGAGTTATTCCAGCCCTGAACATGGATGGGATGTGGATGGACTGGGAAATGATTCCAGCGCCAATAATTGCCATTCTCAGCTGTTGTGAATTTGCCATCTAGAGCTCACCCTTAGCAGTAAAACGCAACTTCTAGTTTCTTGGCCTCAGAGTTGCAACCATCGGGCAAACAAACGGGTCTGAGTTGTTACTTAGACCAACATTGTTTAGATACTTCATAATGGCCACGTAGCTAGAAAGTAAATTCATCTCAACAAGTGTCACGGAGTTCTCTTTGCAGTAATCGAGCACAATCTTGTGTGCTCTTTTTAGATAAGGTCTTGCCATCGAAGGAAACAGGTGATGCTCAACTTGGTAGTTCAGGCCACCCATTAGATTGTCTGTTAGCCAACTTCCTCTGATGTTTCTGCTGGTTAGAACCTGTCTTGTAAAGAAGTCAATCTTGGCGTCTTTTTCAACCAGTGGCATTCCCTTATGATTCGGAGCAAAGGCTGCTCCCATAAAGAATCCAAAGATCATCATCATGAAAAACCACAGCGCTATGGCCCAGGCCCAGCCAAACAAAATTGCAAAGATCACATAAGGAGCAATCTGGCGAACCATCATCAAACCAAATTCCAAGAACCTAGTTCCGATCTTGCGCTCTTTGTATTTCAAGCCAGCAAAGCTGTCGACCAACAAGTCAAAGCCAGTAAACAGAAGTAGCAATGGGAACAAATAGCCCTGACGCTCGGTGAGCCAGCGCTCTATGCCTTTTTTGGAATCCCTTGACTCGGGAGTGAAGCTTAAGACTCTGATGGCAATGTCTGGGTCTTCGCCGATTTGGTTTGGCTTTTGGTGGTGCTTGTTGTGCTTGCGAAGCCAGAATCCATAACTTAGACCCGCGAAAAGATTGGCCAACACCAAACCAAACCAGTCGTTGGCTTTATTGCTGCGGAAG
Source organism: Rhodoluna sp. (assembly GCF_044232805.1). GTDB lineage: Bacteria > Actinomycetota > Actinomycetes > Actinomycetales > Microbacteriaceae > Rhodoluna. Next base: position 435 of record NZ_JBIILG010000004.1, on the reverse strand, counting down.
ATCTGTCTGTGTGCTGCCTCGTGAGCAATAAAGCCGTATTGAGCCGAGACAATACCTAGTAGCCCCACAACCAAGAAAGCCAGAAGAATAAAGATTGTGCTTTGATCCACCAACGTGGAGATGTAACCACCCAGGACCCAAAGGCCTGCCGAAATGATGGAGATTGCAATTAGGCGAATGATGTAAAAGCTTGGCTTTTTCTCAAGTAACCCTGCGTTTCGCACGCGGTGCATAATCTCGGCAAACTGAGTCGGTGCTTGAATGCTGGTCATTACGCTCATTAGATAAGTCTATGTTGCCAAAGAATCATTTCTGGCCCAAAGACCTGGGTATCGAAGTAAAAGCTCCTAGGAGCTCTAGTTTCCCCACTCACCAGGGGGGCCGAGCCATAACAACAAGGTAAAGAGGCTAATCACGGAGATAAACAGGGTCAAC
>NZ_JBIILG010000048.1:0-7191 GCF_044232805.1 Rhodoluna sp. | reverse complement strand
GATGGCTTTGGCGGACCACAGGATCCCAATGTCTTACCGAGCATCGAATCGATGAGCGAGATTCTGGGGGAGCTTCCCCTGAAGGTGGAGTTCATTATTAACCGCGACGGGCAGGTACAAACCAAGCAAGGACTCAAGCCTTCAATCACCCTCACTGCCCTAGCCACAAGGCTCTAGCTATCTAAACTGGCCCTATGGCAAAACCTGGCAAGAGCGCTCCTTCTAAGCCAAACCCCGAAGACCCCGCGAGCTATGACGCCTTTGATGGGGAGTGGCGAAAGATTGGTCTTTCCGGTCCCGCGAGACGGGCTCTGGTTGATGCCAAGTTATATAAGGTGTCCGATCTTCGAAAGATAACGCTTGAGAAGCTAACCTCTTTGCGCGGGATGAGCAGCTCAGCCATCGCAAGGCTCAAGGTTGTCATGAATGGCAAGAAGATCAAGTTCCTTCCCTAGATAAAACTGACTCGCTGGGCCAAGCCCCAAAACAAGTAAAGTTGTTTTATCGAGTGGAGAAAAATTGGCTAAATCAGTGAAGCTTGGGGTAATTCCAGGCGATGGCATCGGTCCAGAGGTCATTCGCCATGCCGTGGCCGCACTAGAGCAGGCCGCTCCGAAAGTAAATTTTGAAAAAACTGAGTTCAGCTTCGGAGCAAGACGGTATCTAGCCACCGGAAATGTTATTACTGATGCTGAAATGGAATCCCTCGCGAGCCAAGACGTACTTTTACTTGGAGCCATCGGAGATCCGAATGTTCCATCCGGAATTTTGGAGCGAGGACTTCTTCTAAAGCTGCGTTTTGCTTTTGATCACTATGTGAACCTGCGTCCAACCAAGTTATACCCAGGCGTTACTTCCAAGCTGGCTGATCCAGGCGAAGTCGATTTCATTGTTGTTCGCGAGGGTACCGAGGGTCCATATGTTGGTACCGGCGGATCAATTCGTCAAGGAACCCCGGAAGAGGTCGCCAACGAGGTTTCAGTTAACACCGCTTATGGTGTTGAGCGAGTAGTTCGCTACGCTTTCAAGCTCGCGGCTTCTAGATCAAGAAAGAAACTAACCCTGGTACACAAGCACAACGTGCTTGTTCACTCAGGGGCTTTGTACCAGCGCATTGTGAAAGAAGTGGCCAAGGAGTATCCAAACGTGGATCACGACTACCTGCACGTGGATGCAGCAACTATTTTTATGGTTACCGAGCCTTCGAGATTTGATGTGATTGTCACCGATAACTTGTTCGGCGACATTTTGACCGACCTAGCTGCTGCTATCAGCGGCGGTATTGGTTTGGCGGCAAGTGGAAACTTGAACCCAAGCGGTAAATTCCCTTCAATGTTCGAACCAGTTCACGGCTCTGCTCCTGATATTGCAGGTAAAGCTCTTGCTGACCCAACTGCGGCAATCGCATCGGCTGCCATGTTACTTCGTCACATCGAAGAAGAAGATGCTGCCAACAAGCTTGAGAAGGCAATTGCTAAGCATTTAGCAAAGTCAGCAACTGGATTATCGACCGATCAAATCGCCAGAAGCATCTTCGAGGGTTTGTAGGAAATCATGAGCGTAACATTCGAGCAGATCAAAAACCCGAACCCGGTTTCTAAGGCTGATCGCGATGCGATTATTGCTAACCCAACTTTTGGTACTCACTTCACAGATCACCAGGTAGTAGTTGTTTGGGAAAAAGATAAGGGTTGGCACTCAGCACGCGTTGAGCCCTATGGCCCAATCCTGATGGATCCATCGAGTGCTGTTTTGCACTACGGCCAGGAAATCTTTGAAGGTATCAAGGCGTATCGTCACGATGACGGATCAATCTGGACCTTTAGGCCACAAGAAAACGCTGCAAGATTGCAGCGCTCTGCCAAGCGCATGGCGCTTCCTGAATTGCCAACCGAAGTCTTCATTGAATCTTTGCGCCAATTAATTGCCGTCGATGGCGATTGGGTGCCAGCACCAGAGAATGAAAAGACTTTATATTTTCGACCTTTCGAGATCGCGGCCGAAAACTTCCTAGGGGTCCGCGCGGCTCACCGGGCTGAGTATCGAGTAATTGCTAGCCCGGTGGGACCTTATTTCACCGGAGGAGTCAAGCCAGTTTCGATTTGGATTGCTCTCGATTCGGCTCGTGCTGGAAAGTATGGAACCGGTGAAGCAAAAACCGGTGGTAACTACGCAGCTTCCTTGATTGCACAGAACGAGGGCTACGAAAATGGCTGCTCGCAAGTATTGTTCCTTGATGCCGAATCAGGTACATACATCGAAGAACTTGGTGGCATGAACTTGTTCTTTGTATTTGCTGATGGCAAGGTAATGACTCCAGGACTAGATGGAACTATCCTTCGCGGTATAACCAGAAACTCGATTATTACCTTGCTCAAAGACCGCGGCCATGAAGTTACAGAGCGCAAGATCACGCTGGATGAGATTCGTGAGGGAGTAAACAACGGTTCGATAACAGAGATCTTTGCCTGTGGCACAGCAGCGGTAATTACCCCGATTGGGTTACTCAAGTCAAAGAACGAAGAAATTGGTAAGGCTGACAGTGAACCTGGCAAGCTAACCGTTTCCCTAAGAGAGCAGCTAACTGGCATTCAGTACGGGCGGGTGGAAGACAAACACGGTTGGATGTATAGGCTGTCAGAGTGAAGGTAGCCAGGTTCAGCAATGGGGCGGAGCCCCGATTCGGCATAGTTGACGGACCAGAACTTGCAGTTCTAAAAGGTCATCCTTTGGTTGCCGGCTACCAAACCACCGGTGAGAGGATACCTCTTAAAGAAGTAAAGCTTCTTGCTCCCACCATTCCTTCCAAGATTGTTTGCATTGGCAAGAACTTTGCTGACCACGCGGCCGAAATTGGCGAAGAGGTAACTATCGAACCGCTGATATTTTTTAAGCCTTCGAGTTCGATTATTGGCCATGGCGATGCCATTGTTATTCCCCCGCAAAGCAAGCAAGTAGAGCTAGAAGCTGAGCTTTGCTTGGTGATTGGCAAGCTTGCCAAGAATGTGAGCGAAGACAAGGCTTTGGAGTATCTCTGGGGTGTCACCATCGCTAACGATGTCACCGCAAGGGATCTGCAGTTTGGTGATGGCCAGTGGGCCAGATCCAAGGGGTTTGATACTTTCTGCCCACTGGGGCCTTGGGTTGAAACTGAGTTTGTGCCAGATGGTCAGGTCATCGAATCCAGAATCAATGGCGAGATAAGGCAAAACGTTGCCATCACTGAGATGGTTCACAAGATTCCCACCATCATTTCTTACGTTTCCAAGAACATGACCCTGTTGCCAGGGGATATCATCCTGACCGGTTCCCCTGCTGGAATCAGCGTCATAAACTCTGGGGATTTGATCGAGTGTGAAATTGAGGGAATCGGCATCCTCTCTAACCCCGTTGCTTAGACTTATTACATAATGACTTCTTTAATTACCGCCCCGTTTTCTGATGCCACAGGCCAGAACGTTCGGGTTAGGTTCTGTCCTTCTCCAACCGGTACTCCACACGTGGGACTTATCCGAACCGCACTGTTTAATTGGGCCTATGCTCGTCACACCGGTGGAAAGCTAATCTTCCGCATTGAAGACACCGATCAAGAACGAGACAGCGAAGAAAGCTTTGAGCAGCTACTAGCTGCTCTTTCCTGGTTAGGTCTGGACTGGGACGAGGGCGTGAATGTTGGCGGACCCAACGAACCGTACCGTCAGTCTCAACGAACTGAGATCTACCTAGAAGCAATTCAAAAGCTAAAAGATGCTGGGCATCTTTATGAGAGCTTTCTAACAGGCGAAGAAATTGATGTCCGAAACGAAGCTGCCGGCAGAGCCAAGCAGCTTGGCTATGACAACTCCGAGCGCGATTTAGATCAGGCCACCAAGGACAAGTACTTGGCTGAGGGTAGAACACCAGCTCTAAGACTTAGGGTTCCAGATAGTGACATCAGCTTTACTGATCTAGTTCGTGGCGAGATTACGTTCCCAGCTGGGTCTTTTCCAGACTTTGTTGTAGTTCGTCCAAACGGTCAGGCCCTTTACACACTCGTGAACCCGGTTGATGATGCGCTGATGGGCGTGACCCACGTGCTTCGCGGTGAGGACCTACTGTCATCAACTCCGAGACAAATCGCTCTTTACAACGCCATGGTTCAAGCTGGAATCACAACTTTCATTCCACAATTTGGTCACTTGCCCTATGTGATGGGGGAGGGTAACAAGAAGCTTTCTAAGCGCGATCCAGAAAGCAATCTATTCCACCACAAAGACCGAGGCTTTATCCCCGAAGGACTACTCAACTACCTGGCCCTACTTGGTTGGGGTATCTCGGCCGACGAGGACATCTTTAGCCTCGCTGAAATGGCCAAGGCGTTTGATGTTGTTGATGTGAACCCAAACCCTGCCAGATTTGATCTGAAAAAAGCAGAGGCCATAAACGCAACCCACATCAGGCAGCTTTCACCCGAAGATTTCCAGGCCCGATTGGTTCCTTATTTGCAGGCTGGCAACGTGCTTTCTAATCCTGCAACCGATGCAGAATTGGCAATACTTTCCAAGGCAGCGCCGTTGATTCAGGAGCGAATCACTGTCTTGGGTGAATCAGTTGACATGCTTTCTTTCTTGTTTGTGCCCAGCAGCAAGATTGAAATTGAAGAAGATGCCAAAAAAGCGCTTCCTGAAAACGCCAAGGCAATTGTGACTGCAGCGCTAGAAGCGCTGCAGGGACTAGAGAGTTTTACTACCGATGCGCTTCACGATCTGATGAATCAGGTGCTTGTTGAATCAATGGGTGAAAAACCTCGAAATGCTTTTGGCCCGCTTCGCACTGCGATTTCTGGAAGAAAAGTTTCTCCACCGCTATTTGAGTCGATGGAAATTTTAGGTAAGGCTGAAACCCTTGCTCGCCTAGAGCTGTTTGCCCGCAGCTAACGCTCAAGCTAGTATTGGAATCTGGGCCAGGGCCCATGTAAATCCCTTGGGGTATGGTGTAATTGGCAACACGGATGATTCTGGTTCATTTGTTCTTGGTTCGAGTCCAGGTACCCCAGCAAGAGAAGAGCTCATGCTACAAACAATCGCCGCTAGTTTTATGGTCCTGGCTACCAGCGCTACAGCAATCTTTCAATTAGCAATAGTTTTTGGCGCACCGCTTGGTGAGTATTCCTATGGGGGTGCCAACAAGGGAAAGCTACCAACGGGTTACCGAATTGGCTCGGTTTTTTCTTTTGCTCTCATGATTGCCTTCGCCGGCCACTACCTAGCTCAATTAGGTGTCTTTGATCCGATTTTTGATCCAGCTGGAAATTCGATTGTTAACTGGGTTCTTGTTGCGTCTAATGCTTTGGCAGCGCTAGCAAACAATGCCACCAGGTCGAAAAAGGAACGTGCCGTTTGGGGAGTTACCACAATCTTGATGTTTGTTGCCAGCCTGGTAGTTGCGCTACAGCTCTAAGGACTGGCCAACCTCTAGGTATCTAAACTCCCCGCCATTTTCTTCAGTCACTTGCTTCACCCGCGAGTTATTCAAATCGTGACCCAGTTGGCTCAAAAGAGCATTGTGGGTTGGAAAACAAATAGCAGGTTTTACCTCTTGGATGTAATCCATCACGTCGCCGATTTTTAGCCATGGTGCGCTAGTAGGGCAGGCAAGGGCCTTTACCTTTACATCCGGCGGGGTATAGCTATCGCCCGCGTAGTAAAGATCTCCGTTGACCAAGACTGCTGTGTTTTGAATCAGTGGGATGCTCCGGTGAATGATCTGGTGCATATCTCCAAAAAACTCCAGCTTGAAAAAGCCAACTTCGTAGTAATCGCCGTGATAGACCGTAGTTACACCCATCCCAGAAAGCCTTGCCGCAACCTCACTGGTTCCAAAGATATGGACGGCTGGGTTGTCTTTTTTGATTTTGGCTATCTTGGCTTCGTCGCAGTGGTCATCGTGTTTATGGGTAATCACTACAGCGACCACATTGCCCAAACCGGCTAGCTCTTCGGTGTACGAGCCTGGGTCAATAACCAGGGTTTGGGAGTCGAGCTCGACCTCGAGGCAGGCGTGGCCGTGCTTGGTGATCTTCATGTTGTTTATTGTATGGCGTTGCCGGAAAGGACGAACTTGTCGCTAAGCTTTCGCTCTAACAGCAATTTGGCTTTCAAACAAAGGTGTTTTATGCGAGTGGGATTTGTCATTAACCCAACAGCCGGTGGCAATAAGGGTGCCGTGGCTGGGGAGAGTGTTCGCGCTGTTTTGGCAAGTTCTAGTCATGAAGTAATTGACCTTTCTGGGGAAACTTATGAGGCAGCTAAAGCTGCCATCAAGCAGGCAATCGCCAACGGTGCTATTGACGCTTTGGTTTTGGTAGGTGGCGATGGCATGGCCCACCTAGGTGTGAATGTGTGTGCAAATACTAAAGTGCCTATGGCAATAGTTCCTGCCGGTACTGGAAACGATGCAGCTGCGATGCTGGGCATGCCACTTACTGATACCGCCGAGTCAATCCGTTTAGTTCTAGGGGGCCTTAGCTCACCTAAGAAGATTGACGCCATCAAGGTTTCTCATGGCGGAAAAGTAACTTGGGCACTAGGTTCAGCTTCTGCTGGATTTGATGCTCTGGCCGCTGCCAGAGCTAATGCGATCAGCTGGCCTAAGGGTCCGATGCGCTACTACGTAGCGATGCTGCTTGAACTTGCTAAGTTCAAGCCGATTAAGTACCAGAGTGTGATTGATGGCAACCCAAGAGACTTTGAAGCCATGCTTTGTGTGGTGAGCAACACCGGTATCTACGGTGGGGGAATGCTGGTAGTTCCGGGTGCATCGGTGACCGACGCAAAGCTTGATGTTTTGCTTGTAAAAAAGATGAGCCGGCTTAAATTTGTGACTATTTTCCCAAGGGTTTATAAAGGAACGCACATCACAGATAAAGACGTTGAGATATTCAAAGCGTCAAAGATTTCGATAACAGCTAGCGGTATGCCGATCTACTCAGACGGCGAATACGTTGGCCAGGCTCCATTTGAGGCAGATGTTGTTCCAGGTGCGCTGCTGGTAATCGCTCCAGCCCTATAGGGACTGTTGCCCAATGGTGGGGTGTGGCATAATCGAAAGGTTGCTTACGGCCCCATCGTTTAGCGGCCTAGGACACTGCCCTCTCACGGCAGCGGCGCGGGTTCGAATCCCGCTGGGGTCACGAAATTCGCCCCTGATGAC
>NZ_JBIILG010000017.1:0-24357 GCF_044232805.1 Rhodoluna sp. | reverse complement strand
CGTGTTACTCACCCGTTCGCCACTAATCCACTGGAGCAAGCTCCAGCTTCATCGTTCGACTTGCATGTGTTAAGCACGCCGCCAGCGTTCGTCCTGAGCCAGGATCAAACTCTCCGTAAAAGTTAAGCAGCTTCTCGAGCAAGCTCGAAAAGCAAACTAGAACGAATGCCCCGGAAAATGGGGCAATCAATTTGATCTGACTAAATCAGATTGTCTGACAATCTGTCTAATCCAATTTGTTCTCTTCACTTCATTTGGCAAGCCAAATAAAGCCAAGAGGTTCTTGGCATCGACATTGTGCACGCTGTTGAGTTCTCAAGGATCGGATGCGCTTGGGAATTTCTAACTAAAGAAATCTCCAGGGCGATATCCAGATTCATCATTTTCCAAAGACGCAAAAACCAAAAACTTTTTTACTTCTTATTTAGATGATGGACCTTCAATCTTAGACCCGAAAAAAGGGGGCAAAAAACCCCTATTTCGGTTTCGATTGGCTGTACTTGAGCCGGTTTTCTATGCAGAAATCCAAGCTTTGGGCAACCTCACAAGATTACGCTGTTGGCTGGCATAAAGTCAAATCAAACCCTTGAAAATAAAGGGTTTCTGGCAAGAATTCCTAGCCTAAAAACACTGCCGCGAGGGTCTTTTTTCCGCGTCTCAAAACAGCGATATTCCCATGCAGCATTTGATCCAACCCTTGGGTTTCATCGAGCACCTTTTCGTTGTTTAGATAGACCCCACCCTCGCGAATAGCCCTTCTGGCAGCTGAAACACTGGCTTCCAGCCCGCAATCCACCAGTAACTGGGCTATTGAGGACCCAATCGGAGCACTCACACTTGGAAGCTCAGCAAGGGCTGAGCGAAGATCAGCCTCGGAAAGATCTGTCAATGCGGCCTGGCCGAACAGGGCCTTGGATGCCTCGATGGCCGCCAGGGCAGCTTCCTTGGAATGAACAATTGAGGTGACCTCAAGGGCCAGGGTCCGTTGGGCCTCCCGAAGGTGCGGTTCACTGGCCACCTTCTTGGCAAGCTCATCAATTTCTTGTTTGGACAAAAACGTGAACACCTTTAGGCGGTCTATTACATCGGCGTCTTCTACGTTTAGCCAGAATTGGTAAAAAGCGTATGGGCTAGTCATGGAATCATCCAGCCAGACGGCGTTGCCTTCAGACTTTCCAAACTTCTTGCCATCCGAGTTTGTGATCAAAGGTGTTGCCAGAAGCTGCGCGCTGGAACCAGTGACTTTGTGAATCAAATCAGAACCCGAAGTTAGGTTTCCCCACTGATCCGAGCCACCGATTTGCATGGTGCAGTTGTGCCGCTGGAACAATTCCAAAAAGTCATAGCCCTGCAGAATCTGGTAGCTGAACTCGGTGTAGCTAATGCCATGCTCGGAATTCAATCTGGCACTAACGGCATCCTTGGCCAGCATTTTCCCAACCCGGAAGTGCTTGCCGATTTCACGAAGGAAATCGATTGCGCTAAGAGATTGGGTCCAGTCCATGTTGTTCACAAGCTTGGCAGCACTCGAACCCTCAAAATCAACAAACCTCGAAGCCTGCTCGGAGAGCTTGTCTACCCATGCCGTCACTGTCTCTTTATCGTTTAGCACACGCTCGGCAGTTGGGCGAGGGTCCCCCACTAATCCTGTCGATCCACCAATCAAAACAATTGGCTTGTGCCCTGCAAGCTGCAATCTTCGCATTACAAGCAGCTGAACTAAGTTTCCAAGGTGCAAGCTGGCAGCGGTCGGGTCAAAGCCAATATAAAAAGTAACAGAAGACGAGTTGAGCTTTTTAGATATTTCAGCCTCATCGGTGGACTGAGAGATTAGTCCGCGCCACTTTAGTTCCTCCCAAATCCCGGCAAAGGACTTGTCATTAGCCTGATTTGAAAGAGTCATTAGATTTTGCCCCAACTTCTTTTGAGCTCAGTTATTTGCTCAAGCACGCGAGGAAGCGATGTTCCACCAGCACCCGTGCGAGACTTAATCGAACCAGAAACAGATAGTACTTCTCTTAGCTCACCGGTAAGCGATCTTGAAATCTTTGCGAGATCTGCATCCGGCACCTGGTGTAATTCAAGATCGTTTGCCTCACAGTAAGCAACTAGCTTTCCGGTTATTTCGTGTGCTTCACGGAATGGAACTTGCTTCTTCACGAGCCATTCGGCAACATCGGTTGCCAGCGAGAATCCAGAAGAGGACAAAAGCTCCATGCGGTCAAGATCAAATCTCATGGTGCCCACCATTCCAGTGAATGCGGGAAGCAGCAAGGCCAGGGTATCGATCGAATCAAAAACCGGCTCCTTGTCTTCTTGCAAGTCTCGGTTGTATGCCAAAGGCAGGGCCTTGAAAGTCGCTAGTAAGCCAGTGAGATTTCCAATGAGTCTTCCGGACTTTCCTCGGGCCAGCTCTGCAACGTCTGGATTCTTCTTTTGGGGCATGATTGAGGATCCAGTTGAGTAGGCGTCATCTAGTTTGATGAAGCCAAACTCAACGGTCGCCCAAATCACTATCTCTTCTGCAAAACGCGAGAGATTGATTGAGATCATCGACAAGATAAATGCAAACTCAGCAACCACATCTCTAGAAGCCGTTCCATCAATTGAATTCTGTGTGGTGCCGGCAAAACCAAGCTCGGTTGCAACAAGTTGTGGATCAAGGCCAAGGCTAGAACCAGCCAACGCGCCCGCTCCATATGGCGATAAGTTAGCTCGCGAGCGCCACTGGCGTAATCTCTCTAGATCTCTAGTTAGTGGCCAGGCGTGGGCCAACAGGTGATGCGAAAGCAGAACAGGTTGTGCGTGCTGCATGTGTGTTCTACCGGGAATCGAAGATCCAAGATGCTCTTCGGCACGTGCTGTCAAAACGGCAATCAACTCAAGAACCAGCTTTTCGATGACGTTGGATTCCGAGAGAAGATACATCCGAATCAGGGTTGCAACCTGATCGTTTCGTGACCTTCCAGCGCGAAGCTTTCCGCCAAGCTCGGCTCCCGCGATTTCGATTAGTCCACGCTCGAGCGCCGAGTGAACATCTTCATCCTGTGGCTTTGGAGTAAAGCTGCCCGATTCAACTCTTTGAAGCAGTTGGTTTAGCACCTTGGTTAGCCGCTCTGCTTCATCGTTATTTAGATACCCTGCAGAAAACAGTGCCTTGGCGTGAGCCTTGGATCCAGCAATGTCGAAAGTGGCTAGTCGCCAATCAAAGTGAGTAGATCTTCCAAGAGCTGCAGCCGACTCTGCCTGAGTTCCACTGAATCTTCCTCCCCAAAGCGATCCTGGGATATGTTCATTTGCCATTGGCACGCCTTGCCGAAATTTTGCTGGGAAGTGACCAAAGCTCAATAAAGCCCTTGGCTAGTGACTGGTCGAAGCTATCTCCAGTGTCATAGGTAGCGAGGTTGAAGTCATATAGGCTCTGTTCGGAGCGCCGCCCGGTAACGACTGCCCTACCTCCAGCAAGTTTGAGGCGAACCTCACCGGTTACGTAACGCTGAGTGTGATCAATAAAGACATCGAGCGATCGCTTCAGGTCTGAAAACCACAGACCTTCGTAAACCATCGTGGCCCATTTGTCTTCAATGCCCTTTTTGAAGCGATTCACGTCGCGCTCAAGAGTTAGGTTCTCAAGCTCTTCGTGGGCCTGAATCAAAGCAATCGCTGCAGGGGCTTCATAGATTTCTCTGGATTTGATGCCAACCAGGCGATCTTCCACAATGTCGATTCTTCCGATACCGTGGTTGCCAGCCAATTCATTCATCTTTTTGATCATGGCAATCGGGCTGTATCGAACGCCATCAATTTCAACCGGGATTCCCTCATCAAACTTGATGATGACCTCAGTTGGGTCCCTCACAACATCTGGGTCTTGGGTGTACGTATATATGTCTGCAATTGGCGCATTCCAAGGGTCTTCTAGTAGACCTGTCTCCACCGCTCGTCCCCAAACGTTTTGATCGACTGAATAGGGGCTCTTTTTGGATTGTTCAATCGGCAAATTGTGTTTAGCCGCATACTCAATTGCCTTATCCCTGGTTAGTGCCAAGTCACGATTTGGGGCAATCGACACAAGATCTGGAGCTAGGGCCGCAACGGATGCTTCAAAACGAACCTGGTCATTACCTTTACCGGTGCAACCGTGAGCCACGGTGTCAGCGCCAAGCTCGTGAGCTGTTTTGGCAAGATACTTTGCAATCAAGGGCCTAGAAATTGCAGAAACCAGCGGGTAGCGCTTTTGATAAAGAGCGTTGGCCTTCAATGAAGGCATTATGTAGTCGCTGGCAAACTCTTCTTGGGCGTCGATAACAACGGCTTCGACTGCACCACAATCAAGAGCGCGCTGGCGAATAACTTCCATGTCTTCGCCACCTTGACCAACGTCAACGGCCATGGCTACTACTTCTTTACCGGTGGCGTCTTTGAGCCAACCGATCCCAACCGAGGTATCTAGACCGCCCGAATACGCCAGAACAACACGCTGGGCCATTTCGCTCCTACAAGCTCTAGTGTTTCCCCAAAGAGGGGGAAGCTAGTTCAATCTTAGGCTTTAGCTCGCTGAGCCAGCCAAACCATTAGCGCCTTTTGGGCGTGCAACCTGTTTTCGGCTTGATCCCATACAACTGACTGGCCTCCCTCAAGCACCTCGTCGGTAATTTCCAAGCCCCGATAAGCAGGCAAGCAGTGAAGCACGATGGCTGATGGTTTTGCTATTGAAAGCAATTCGGTGTCTAGTCGGAAACCATCAAAAGCTTCGATCTTCTCAGCCTTCTGACCATCTTGCCCCATGGAGACCCAAGAATCGGTTGCCACCACATCGCTATCAACCAAGGCCAGTTTCGGATCGGTATAGCAATCAACGGAGCCCCCAGTAGATTCCGCAATCTTTTTTGCCTTTTCCAAAACCTTCGCATTTGGTTGGTACATTGCTGGCCCCGCTATTCGAACCTTCATTCCAGCAGTTGCGCCAGCAAGCAGGTACGAATGAGACATGTTATTTGAGGCATCGCCGATAAAAGATAAGACCTTCCCATGCAAGCTTCCAAGTTTTTCGCGAATGGTCATGAGATCTGCAAGTACCTGGCAGGGGTGAAACTCGTCACTGAGGCTATTGATTACTGGGGCCTTTGAGTTGGCGGCCATTTCCTCGAGGCCTGATTGTAGATATGTTCGCCAAACGATCATCGCTACTTGGCGATCAAGAACCCTGGCGGTATCTGCCACCGATTCTTTGGAAGCTAATTGACTAGTTGCCGAGTCAATAATCAGGGGTGCTCCCCCAAGCTCTGTTACACCAACCGAGAAAGAAACTCTGGTTCTAGTTGATGGCTTGTCGAAAATTAGCGCAACAGTTTGCGGTCCCGCGAATACGTTTGAACTGAAGCGACCCAACTTGAGTGAATCGGCAAGATCTAGAATCTCCGCCTGCTCAGCAGGGCTTAGGTCATCATCACGCAGAAAGTGTCTGGTCATGAATTCAATCCTTTACTTTTGCAGAATGCCCCGAACGAAACTAGCTAGGCCCTGATTTCAGCCTTGAATCTCTTGCTCGCAAGAGCAACTGCCCTGTCTCTCGCCTCGGAAGCTTCTACCTGAGTGAGGGTTCTATCCATAGCTCTAAATCGAAGTGCAAAGGTCAGGGACTTAGAGTTTTCGGAGATGTTACTACCGCGGTAGTCATCGGTTAGCGAGATATCTTCTAGTAACTCTCCGCAGCCCTCTCGAACGGTGTTCAAAACATCTTGCGCTGGAACATCAACACTCACCACCAAAGAAAGGTCCTGGGTCAAAGCGGGCAATGTGCCAATTGGCTTTGCAACAACTGATTCAGGGGCTGCGTTTAGCAGCGCATCCAAATCAATTTCAAAAACTCCAACTGTTCTTGGTAAATCGGCTTGCTTAGTAATTGCTGGCGCAATCTCTCCAACAAATCCAACAACTCTGTTTCCTACTAGTAGTTCCGCAGACCTTCCAGGGTGATATCCGGTTGGTTCGGCCTGCTTGAGATCAAATGAGACTCCGATTGCCTGGCCAACAAGTTTTGCCGCATAAAGCGCATCCTGGACACCAAAGCGAACTGGCTTGGTCCCCGGCTGAGCATCCAATCTGTTACCAAGGAAGATTCCAGCCAGGTGCTTGGGCTGCAATGGAATGCTCACGTTTAATGCTTTTATATCGGCATCACTTGGACGAGAAGAGGTATCTGGGAAAGAAACTTTGACCTGCTTTACCGACTTGAATACCGATCCTTGCTCAACCAGAGCTAGGTCAGTGAATCCACGAGAGAGATTTCTCTTTGCAGTTTCAATTAGACCTGGGATCAACGACAACCTGAGCTGCCCTGCTTCTTCTTGAATTGGGTTAGCGAGGGTTACCGCCTGCTTAGCATCTTGAAACCAGCCATTGTGTTCTGCGGAAACAAACGGGTAACTAAGAATTTCAACATAGCCTGCAGTTGCTAGAGCATCTAGTGCACCAGATCTAAACTGCTGGGCTCTAGATAACCCTTTTCCTGGAGGAGCAATTGGCAATCTGCTTGGAATCCTGTCGTAGCCCAAGATACGGGCGATCTCTTCAACCAGATCTGTTTTGTCAACAAGGTCTGGTCTCCAGCTCGGAGGGGTGACCTTCAAGCCCGAGGCGTCCTTGGCTGTTACCGCACCAATGTCTGAAAGCACCTTGGTGATTTCGCCATCGCTGTAATCAACGCCTACCAAATCAGAGGCAAAACCCTTGGGCAGCAAAATCTCTGGCTGCTTGGTTAGGTCAGTAAATGTTGCTCCGAGTTTTCCAGCACTGGCTCCAGCTAACTGCTCCAATAGTTGCACCACTCTCGCGGCTGCATACTCTCCCACTTTCGGGTCCACACCTCGCTCATAGCGCTTGGATGCTTCCGAAAACAGCTTGTGTCTTCTGGCCGAGCGGGCCACCGAAACCGAATCAAAATGCGCTGCTTCAATCAAAATGTTCTTGGTTGAATCAGAAACCTCAGTTGAGAATCCACCCATAACCCCTGCTAAACCAATTGGCCCGGAGTCATCGGTAATCAGCAAGTCTTCTTCGTGCAGCTTTCTTACCTGTCCATCAAGAGTTTTGAGTGTTTCACCTTTGGTTGCGCGGCGAACAAGCAAACCACCCTTGATCTTGTCCAGATCATATGCGTGGACCGGTTGACCAAGTTCGAGCATCACGTAGTTTGTGATGTCAACCGCAAGTGAGATGGAGCGGACGCCAGACAACTTTAGTCTTGAGCGCATCCAGGTCGGAGTTGGCTTCGTGGCATCAACATTTGTTGCCGTGCGAAGCACAAAGCTCTGCGAGGTTTTTCTTCCTCGAATCGGCGCGGAGTCATTGATTTTCAGCCCAAAGCCATCGCCCTTGACTAGCGGCGCAAGCGTGATTGGATCTTTGTAAGAGGCTCCGGTTGCGTGAGAGTACTCTCTTGCAATTCCTCGAATCGAAAGACAATAACCGCGATCTGGCAAAACGTTTACCTCGGCTGCGGTGTCTGCTAGTTGCAGTAATTCGATAGCATCTGTTCCAACTTCTGGATCAAGACCAATTGAGGCAAGCCTTAGGATGCCATCGTGATCATCGCTAAGTCCTAGCTCTCTGCCCGAAGCAATCATTCCATCGCTTATGTGACCGTAAGTGCTGCGAGCTGAAATCTCAAAGTTGTTTGGTAGCACCGCTCCTGGCAAGCAAACAACTACCTTGTCCCCGGCTTCAAAATTGGAAGCGCCACAAACAATGCCTCGAACATCCGCGCCACCATCAGCTGCCTTCTTGCCCTTCGGCGCAACTCTTACCTGACACCAGCGAATTGTTTTGCCGTTGGATTGTGGCTCATCGACGAACTCAAGAACTTCTCCAACAACTATTGGCCCAGAAAGATCAAAGCTGTGGACGCCTTCTTCTTCTAATCCAACTTTTACCAAAGCTTCCATTACTGACTCGGCAGTTGAGCCCTTTGGTAAAGAAGCGTATTCAGCGATCCAACTAAGCGGCGCTCTCATTAGAGCACCATTCCAAACTGCTTTGAGAAACGAATGTCGCCTTCAACCATGTCGTGCATGTCGGTAACTTCGTTTCTAAACATTAGGGTGCGCTCGATTCCCATTCCAAATGCGAATCCGGAATAAACCTCTGGATCAATGCCGCTGGCGCGCAACACATTTGGATTAACCATTCCGCAACCGCCCCACTCCACCCAGCGAGCGCCGCCTTTCGCACCAGGGTGCCAAACGTCTAACTCAGCCGATGGTTCGGTGAATGGAAAAAACGAAGGACGCAATCTGATTTTTGCTTCTTCACCAAACATGATGCGAGCGAAGTGCTCCAGTGTCCCGCGAAGATCTGCCATACTCAAACCCTTGTCGATAGCTAGACCTTCGACCTGGTGAAACACTGGTGTGTGAGTCGCGTCAAGCTCGTCAGTTCTAAATACTCTTCCAGGGCACAGCACAAAAATCGGCGGCTTTCGATCTAGCATCGTGCGAACCTGAACCGGTGAAGTGTGGGTGCGAAGAACAAGCTTTTGATCTAGTGGCTCAACAAAGAAGGTGTCCTGCATCGCACGGGCTGGGTGGTCTTCGTCGAAGTTCAAGGCATCGAAGTTAAACCACTCGCTTTCAAGCTCTGGTCCCTCTGCTATTTCCCAACCCATGCCAACAAAAACGGAGGAGATCTTTTCTTGAAGCAAACTGAGTGGATGCCTTGCGCCAAGGCGAGCTGGGCTTGGTAGAGCAGTAACGTCTAGAAACTCCCCCGCCAGCTGGAGCTTTTCTTCTTCCAGTGAAAGCGCGCTCTCGCGCTTTTCGAAAGCTTCGGCGATTTGGGCCCTGGCTGATCCAACTAGTTTTCCAGCTTCGGCCTTCTGATCAGCCGGCAATTTTCCTAGCCTGGCGCTAAGGCTTGCAAGGGCGGAAGAGTCTCCGGAGACTGCGGCTCGGACCTTCTTCAGATCCGCCATGGAACTGGCTCCAGCTATTTGATCGAGGGCGTTTTTAGTGGCAGATTGAACCTCTGCCGCGGAAATTGCCTCTGAGCTTGCCATAAATAATAAGTGTAGCGATTAGCCATTCTGGGCAAAGGCTGACGCGTATAGGCAAACGCTGGCAGCTGTCGCAAGATTTAGTGACTCAGCGGCTCCATAAATAGGTACCTGAACCAAGGTGTCAGCAAGAGCTGCTACCTCTGGCTCCAAGCCCCAAGCCTCGTTGCCAAAAAGCCAAACGGTTGGCTTGGCCAAAGAACCTGAATCGACACCTGCAAGAGATGAGCCGTTGATATCGGCTGCCAGTACCTGAAGCCCTGCTTGCTTGAGTGAAGCAATTGATTGCTCGATGTCTGCTTCAACAACAAAAGGAAGATGAAACATGGACCCGGTAGTTGATCTGACAACCTTTGGGTTATAGATATCTACGCTGCCCTTGCTAAAAACAACTGCGTCTGCGCCAGCGGCGTCGGCTGCACGCAAAACGGTGCCGGCGTTTCCTGGATCACGGATCTGTGCCAGAAAAGCAATTAGCTTTGGCTTAGCTGCCAAGACATCCTCTAGGGATACGTGAAATTGCTGGCAAACAGCAACTACACCTTGGGGAGTTGTGGTGTCACTTAGCGCCTTTAGAGCAGAATCCGAAACAATCGTGAGAGTTACTCGGGCCTGTTCGGAGCGCGAAATCAGGTCAGGGTATTTTTCTTTGAATGCCTCAGTCGCAAAAATCTTTTCAATCAACTTAGGTCGTTGAAGAGCTTCTTTTAGGCCCTGTGGACCCTCAAGAAGAAAGAGCCCGGTCTCTAACCGGGACTCCTTCTTGGTAAGTTTTGCGACCCCTTTTACTTCTGCTGCCGAAGGGTCCTGAATCACTTTGGGCTAGCTAGCCTTTGGTGCTGAGGTGTCTTTGGGAAGTGCTGCTTTTGCGGTTGCTACCAGTGACTTGAAAGTCGCTGGCTCGTTGACCGCAAGGTCAGCCAAAATTCTCCGGTCAACTAGCACACCAGCAAGACCTAAGCCTTGGATGAAGCGGTTGTATGTCATTCCGTTTGCACGAGATGCAGCGTTAATGCGCTGGATCCAAAGTCTGCGGAAATCACCCTTGCGTGCTCTGCGGTCGTTGAATGCATAAACCAGCGAGTGCAGCATTTGCTGCTTCGCCATACGGTAAAGCCTGGAACGCTGTCCGCGGTAACCCTTTGCGCGCTCTAGTACAACGCGACGCTTCTTCAGCGAGTTGACTGCGCCTTTTACTCTTGCCATTTTCTAACTCCTAAAAATAAAGTCGGTTACTTACCGAGCAGCGTCTTGATGGTCTTGAAGTCGGCAGCCGAAACTACCTGGTCAGCGTTCAATCGACGCTTGCGTCTAGATGACATGTGCTCAAGGTTGTGGCGCATGTTGATCTGCTGCTTCATTAGCTTGCCACTACCGGTGAAGCGAAAACGCTTTTTGGCACCCGAATGGGTCTTCTGCTTTGGCATTTACTTCTCTCCTGTTTCTTTAGCAGCCTCTAGGACTACTTCCTCGGTTGTTACCGCTTTGGCTTCAGCTTTTGCAGCCTTATCCGCAGCTTTCTTGGCGTCTGCCTTAGCTTCCGCTTTGTTTCTAAGTGGACCAATAACCATCACCATGTTTCGGCCGTCAATCGATGGTGTCGATTCAACTGCGCCAAACTCGGTAACTTCTTCAGCCAACTTCTGTAGCAACTTGATGCCCATCTCTGGTCGAGATTGCTCTCTTCCTCGGAAGACCACCATCACCTTCACCTTGTCGCCGGCTTTCAGAAACTTCTCAATCTGAGCTTTCTTGGTGCCGTAATCATGACCGTCAATCTTCAAACCAAAACGCACTGTCTTTAGAACAGTGTTGACCTGGTTCTTGCGGGCTTCACGAATTTTTTGTGCGGCTTCGTACTTAAACTTGCCAAAATCCATGAGCTTCGCAACTGGAGGGCTGGATTGCGGTGAGACCTCAACGAGGTCCAAGTCTGCTTGCTGCGCCATACGCAGTGCATCCTCAATCTTTACAACGCCAACTTGCTCTCCTAGAGCACCTACGAGGCGAACCTCGGGAACTCTGATGCGGTCATTGATGCGGGGATCGCTGATATTTACTCCTATATCGATATGACTTAGGCCACACTAAGGAGCATCTTGCCCAAAGGAGCAGAAACAAAAAAGCTTTACCCGGCAACCTATTTAGCGGAAGACGCGGGTGGGAAACTAATCCACTTCTGACCGAGATCAAAGACCTCGGAGCCATGGGATAGCCTAGCATGAGACGCCCTGAAGGAGAATAGTTGTCTGAATACGACGAAATCGACCAGCAGATCACCGAGATATCTGACCTGCCAGCTGTTGAGGTCATCGGCCGTTACGCCGTAGACCTTCTAAGCGTGGCCGCGGTCCAATGTGGGCTAGCTGCCGATGGCCGAAAAGGCGACCTGGATGAGGCCAGAAAGCTAATAACTGCGGTGGCTGGCTTGATTACCGCAGCCGCTCCAGACCTAGGCGATCACCACGCAAGGCCCCTAAGAGATGCCCTACGCCAAGTCCAACTTGCCTTCAGAGAAGCCTCCGTAATAAAGGACGCTCCGGGCCAAGGCCCAGGCGAGAAATTCACTGGGCCCGTTAACTAGCCAAAAGCTTTATCGTCACCGAGTCCACAGCCAGTGCAAACTCTTCGCTTTCCGCCCAGTGCTTACTTACTCGCTCCAATAGCTGCCTAACATCAGCAGGGCTTACTCCATTTACTAACTTGAGAGCAACTTCTAGTTCTGCGCCAGCTAACTTCGCTTCTGGATCTGCAGACCTAAGCTCAAAATCAACAACCTGACTCTCGCTTGTAACTGACTGCCCGACAACCTCCCTGACTGATGGGTTTAGTTCAGCTGGTTGCCAATCAAGCGACTGTGCTATTCGAGCAATCGCGGGGCGACGAATGACAAATTCGGTCTCACTGCCCGGGTCAATAACCACACGGGTGCTTAGCTGCGAGGCAGCAGCTAAGCAGACTCTGATGGCATCGGTTGGAACGGGTCTGGCAGTTGGATTCCAGCGCTGCATTGCGGCAACTGAGGAAAAAACAACAAGTGCATCCTGTTCATCGGGAGACTTTACGGTCACAATAGAGAGCTCCGCGCTCTTGTCCACCTTGAGACCGTTGGCTCCTATTTCAGATTCACCAAGTTGTGCAAGCAGTGGCACCAGTAGCCTCGAAACTCTTACAGCGTCGACGACGTCCGCCTGACCAAGATCACCAGATCGAAAACCTGAGATGGCATTTACAAATTCTTTTGGGGCGGAGCCATCATCGCCAGCAAATCGATTCTCCTCGAGCTCTCTTCCCTCCCAAGGAACACCGGCCGAATCCGACAAGCGGTTTGGGTTCATTTCGTAGCTCAAGAGCTAACAATCTTTAGCGCCTGCTCGAGGCTAAAGCGCCCAACATGCAGAGCTTTACCAAGGATCGCACCAGCTAAGCCCATAGACCTTAAGCTCATAAGGGCCTCTAGGTCCGACAGCTCAGCGATACCGCCGCTGGCAATAACTGGCTTGCTAGTTCGCGAAAGAACTTGTTCCAGCAGTTCAAGATTGGGTCCATTCAAAGACCCGTCTCTTTTGACGTCGGTCACGACGTATCTTGCGCAACTCAATTCTTCTAGCTGCTTTAGCAATTGTTCTAGCTCACCCACGTCCTCGCCACTTCCGCGTGCTACCAATCTTGCACCTGAAACATCGAGCGAAACAGAAATTTGCTTGCCGTAGTTTGAGATGGCAGATTCAACCCAAGGCATGTCCACTAGCGCAGAGGTTGCAAGATTGATTCTGCTGGCTCCTGTTTGCAAGGCTGCTGTAAGAGACTCTTGATCACGGATTCCACCGGAAACTTGGACATTGATTCCAGAGCATAGCGAAACCACTTCAGAAATTAGCTTTCTGTTTTCACCCTTGCCGTATGCGGCGTCTAAATCGACAAGGTGGATCCATTTTGCGCCTCGGGCAATCCAGTCAGAAGCAATTTCCATTGGTGAGCCAAGTGACTCTTGAGATTTCTCATCGCCAGGTCGCACCGAGAGGCCGTTGGAAACATCTATTGCGGGTAGCAGTTCGAATGAGGAAAGTTCTGGTGCTGCAGCTGCGCCAATATCCTGGCTTCTTGAATTGTTATCTTGGCTACTCACCTTTTAACAGTAGCGCCAGGGATTAACGGACGCGCTGGGTTTAAAAGCGGCCCACAGCAAAAACTTCTAGGGAAGCGCGAGCCTGTCTCCTGCAACTAGGTCAGCACTTTGCAAGTTGTTTAGCAAAATAATCTCGGTAACCCAGTCCTGCTGGTTTTGACCTTTTGCATGAGTCTCAGCTAGCTGCCAAAGACTCTCCCCCGGCATGACGGAGATGTAGTTGAAGGCGGTGGTTTGGGTGGAGCCTTGATCAACCGCGGCGGCGCTTTGGTTGAAGATCAGGCCGGCGATCATGATCATTAGGGCGCTGAGCACAAATAGCGTCCGGACTAGGCGGGCTCTGCGCTTTGGGCTCATTGGGTGAATCTGGGCAGTTACTGTACTCATTTGGGTCCCTTTCCTCAGGTTTTCGAACAAGTGTTCTACTTAGAACAAGATTACAAGGAACCACCGACATTTTGTCAAGAAAATAGCGAAATATTCGAAAATATGTTTGATTTTGGGTTATTTTTAGAATACAGTTTCGATAAAGCCCAATAGGGCACCTCTGAAAGGGGCATTATGGACGCCAGCAAGCCTAGCCGCCGCGCCACAACTCTCAGTGCCATGCAGGAACGCATCCTGCAGGCTATCCAAAGATCCAAGACCGAGCGGGGATATGTCCCCAGCATGAGAGAAATCGGCGATGAGGTCGGCTTGTCCTCCCCCTCATCCGTTACTCACCAGCTGAACCAGCTAGAACTAGCAGGATACATAAGCCGTGACCCCAAGCGCCCGAGAACAATCGATGTCCTGATCGAAGTTCCAGGCTACGAAGGCGATGCCGGCTCAGAGCCTGACAACTTGACTCCAATCGGCGATGCCGCTATGGTTCCGATGGTTGGAAGAATTGCTGCCGGTGGTCCAATCACCGCAGAACAGAACATCGAAGAGATCTTCCCGCTCCCACGTCAGCTGGTTGGAAAAGGCGACCTGTTCTTGCTGAAAGTTGTTGGTGAATCCATGATTGACGCAGCTATCTGCGATGGTGACTGGGTAGTAGTGCGTCAGCAACAAACTGCTGAAAACGGTGACATAGTTGCAGCCTTGCTAGAAGATGAGGCAACCGTAAAGACCTTCAAGCAGCGCGATGGTCACACCTGGTTACTACCAAGAAACTCAAGCTTCGAGCCAATCCTTGGTGACCGTGCCGTCATTCTTGGAAAAGTAGTTGCTGTTCTAAGAAGCATCTAACAAAAACGCGTTTAGCTCGCTGGCTAACTGAGGTTTCACGCGAGCTTCCATCAAAGTGCCATCATCTTTATGGATCACGCTAACAATTCGTGCTTCTGAATGGATTCTTGAAACAAGATCCCCTCTCGAATAAGGAATCAGAGCCCGAACCAGTATCTCCGGCCTCGGCAATAATCCTTCGATTTTCTCCAGAAGCTCAGCAATGCCTTCGCCAGATGCAGCAGATACCAAAATTGCTCCAGGCTCCATTCCCCGAAGAGCTATCTGCTGCTCTAAATCAACCAGGTCACACTTATTGAAAACCAGTAGCTCTTTGACGTTTTGAGCGTCGACTTCGGCCAATACGTTGCGCACGGTGTGAATCTGACCAGCAGGATCAGGGTGAGAAGCATCTACGACGTGCACCACTAGGTCGCTGTTAGCGATCTCTTCGATAGTTGAGCGAAAGGCCTCAACCAGCTGATGCGGCAAGTCCTTTACAAATCCCACGGTGTCGGCAAGTGTGTATTCTCGGCCATCAGCTGTTTGGGTCTTTCTAACAGTTGGGTCCAAGGTTGCAAACAAAGCATTCTCGACCAGCACCCCAGCTCTAGTTATTCGGTTGAGTAGTGAGGACTTGCCAGCATTGGTATATCCAGCGATGGCAACAGCTGGAATCTCGTTTTTGGACCTGGATGATCGCATGGTTGCTCGCGCTGGGGCCATCTCTTTGATTTGCTTTCTAAGCTTGGACATCCGGGTGTTGATGCGCCTTCTATCTAGTTCAATCTTGGTTTCACCAGGACCGCGCGACCCAATTCCTACACCACCACCAACTTGACCACCGGCCTGTCTCGACATCGACTCACCCCAACCGCGAAGCCTCGGAAGTAGGTATTCAAGTTGAGCTAACTCAACTTGCGCCTTACCTTCCCTGGACTTCGCGTGCTGGGCGAAAATATCCAAAATAATTGCAGTTCGATCAACCACCTTTACTTTTACAATGTCTTCAAGGTTTCTTCTTTGGCTTGGTGCTAATTCGGTATCGGCAATCACCGTATCCGCTTCGCAGGCGGCAACGATGGCCTTTAGTTCTTGAGCCTTACCTTTACCTAGATAACTGGCTGGGTCAGGAAATGCTCTTCGTTGCAATAACCCATCAAGAACTTGAGCGCCTGCTGTTTCAGCCAGAGCAGCAAGCTCCCGAAGTGAGTTCTCCGCTTCCAGGACAGTGCCTCTTCCCCAAACTCCAATCAGGACAACTTTTTCTAGTCTTAGCTGGCGATACTCGACATCGGAGATGTCCTGAAGCTCAGTGGATAATCCACTAACTCGTCGAAGCGCTGAACGCTCCTCTAGATCTAGCTGGTCGCCGTCAAAACCTGAGGTGTCGAATGTGGTGGGGGCGAGCTTCTTGTCTCGACCGAGAATGCGATCAATCATCGACACTGATTGCTCCGATTCTGATTCCATCCAACTAACACTAGTAATCAGAATTGGGATAAATTGAAGCCATGTCCTCGGATCACTACTTTTCCAAGGAACCTAAAAGCGAATACCAGCCCAAGCAAATTGAGCTCGATGTTGCTGGCGAGGTTTTCAAAGTAAGCACGGCCTCTGGAACCTTCTCTCCCCTGCGTCTCGATGTTGGAACCTCAGTACTAATTGACCACCTAGAGCTAGCTCCACAAGAAGGCAACATTCTTGATTTAGGTTGCGGCTGGGGAGCTATCGCCCTAAACCTTGCAAAACACAGCCCCAAGGCCAAAGTCTGGGCGGTAGATGTCAACAACCGCTCTCTCGAGCTAACAGCCGAAAACGCCAAAATCATAGGGCTTGAAAACATTCAAACCGCCACACCAGATTCGGTTCCAAAAGAGATCAGCTTCTCTGGAATTTGGTCAAACCCGCCAATTCGAATCGGAAAGAAGGAGCTTCACGAGTTACTTCTTGGCTGGCTGCCTCGCTTGGAAAATGGAGCCTCTGCCTATTTGGTAGTTCAGAAGAATCTTGGCTCGGATTCGCTGCAGAAATGGCTGACCGAAACACTGGTTGATGGCTACGAGGTATCGAGGCTCACCTCTGTTAAGACCTACCGAATTATCAAGGTTCTACGAACCGCCTAAAGGCTTGCTAGATTAATCTCGCCATCAAAGGTAAGTTCCGCAGGACCGCTTATTGATACGTGTTCACCGTCTTCGGTTGCAAACATTCGAACCGCAACCAACCCACCCAAAGCTTGGACCTGCCACTGATTAGGAGCAGAAGCTCCTGCCCAGTACCTCGTGGCCAGAGCCGCAGCGGCGATACCTGTGCCACATGAGAGTGTCTCGCCAACACCGCGCTCGTGCACTCTAAAAGAAAAATAACCAACGCCATTTTGGATCATCGGTTCACTTGGAACTACAAACTCCACGTTTGCACCGTTTTCTGGTTTCGGTTCAACGACCGGGGCCTCAAAAAGCTTTAGCTCCCTGAGCTCTGTATCGCTAGAGAGGGCGACGACAACATGAGGGTTACCTATCTCAATACCCTGACCAGGCCTTGCAACTTCAATTCCTTTAGCTTCAACAGTGAACTCAGTCGTAAGCTTCCATCTGCCGAGATCAACAGCAAACCCATTGGAGCCTTGAGTTAGATCCTTAACCCCTGCTCTGGTGCCAACGGCAAGAGTGGAGCCGCCTTCGATTTTGGCGAGTCCGCGATCAAGAAGGTACCTAGCAAAAATCCTCACACCGTTGCCACACATCTCCGCGGCATTGCCATCGGCGTTGTAGTAATCCATGAACCAAACAGCCGCTGGTTCAATTGCAAGAATCTCTTTGCCTTCTGGAAGCTTGGCTGACTTCACGACCCTGATGAAACCATCAGCACCAATGCCAAAGCGCCGGTCGCAGATCTTGGCTATCTGTTTTGAACTAAGAGCGAGCTCACCATCTGCATCCAAAACCAGCACAAAATCGTTTCCGGTGCCGTGGCCCTTGGTGAAAGCAATACTTGTCATGCTCCAAGCCTACGGGCGAGAAGCAAAGAGGCCGTGCTTCCGAACCAGGCCAATAGCCACACTCGTTACCTCTGGATCGAGGGCGTCGAGCCAATTAATTCGGGTGTCACGCTTGAACCAAGACATCTGGCGTCTGGCATATTTTTGTGTCAACTTGGTGGTTGATTCAATTGCCTGCTCTTGGCTTAGCTCGCCATCCAACTGCGCTAGAGCTTGTGCATAGCCAATGGCATAACCTGCAGTAACAGATTCACGAAGACCCTTGGAAATCAAAGCTTCGGTTTCCTCAACCATTCCCTTGCCCCACATCCCCCGCACTCGCTCCTCCAACTTGGCAACAAGAACCTCGCGATCCATCCGCAAACCAATTTCAAGCACCTCTTGCCATGAGTCGATCTCATCCGGCAGGGCTGCAGCAAAGGGTTCGCCGGTAAGTGTGACAATCTCTAGTGCCCTAACAATACGGCGACCATTTTCTGGGTCAATGCGACTGGCAGCACTTGCGTCCAGCTCCGTTAGCTTTTGATGCATGGCATTGGGTCCTAGGTCAGATAGTTCTTGCTCGAGTATTGCCCGCAGGTCCTTGTCTCTAACCGGGAACTCAAAGTTGTTTAGCACCGCTGCAACATAAAGCATCGATCCACCAACCAAAATTGGCATAGCTCCGCGTGCTTGAATCTCCAAAATCTTGGCTCGAGCAATCTTCTGGTACTCAGCAGCTGTTGACTCCTGCGTCACATCCAGCACATCAACTAGGTGATGTTCAATTCCGCGGCGCTCAGCAATGGGTAGCTTGGCGGTTCCAATGTCCATACCTTTATAGAGCTGCATCGCATCTGCATTTACTATCTCAGCTGCTTGACCGTCTTGGCGGATTGCTTCAGCAATACGAATTGCCAATTCGCTTTTACCAGTGCCGGTTGAACCAACAACGGCAATGAGTTGCGCCGGCATTACTTTCGTTTCAACGTGGGAAGACCGATGCTCACGCCTTTGGTGGAAACTGGGTCAACAGCACAAGATGCCGCCTCGAGCGCATCGTAGGCATCGCCAGCTCTTGTTGGAACCATCGCGTATCCAGCGGTTGGCTGATCTGCGAGCAAGAAGTATGGCTTGGCATCAGTTACCTGGACCGTGACAAGGTCCCCAGGTCTTGGTTCAGTCTCGCCAGTGGGTAGCTCAAAGTGAACCAGTCTGCTGTCTCTTGCTCGGCCGCTGAGCCTGTTGTTTTGGGAGTCTTTTCGACCCTCATGGTTTCCAACTAGGACTTCCACAGTTTTGCCTATCTGTTTCTTGTTTTCTTGCCAAGCGATGGCGTTCACGTGCTCGATTAGTCGCTCATATCTTTCTTGAGCAACCTCTTTAGAAATCTGATTCGGCATCGTGGCAGCCGGTGTTCCTGGGCGCTTTGAGTACTGGTAGGTGTAAGCCATCGTGAAACGAGACTGAGTAGCAATTTCCATAGTGTCTTGAAAGTCCTGCTCGGTTTCGCCAGGGAAGCCAACAATAATGTCAGTAGTAATTGATGCCTCTGGCATAGCCGCACGCACCCTATCCAAAATACCTAGGTACTTATCTGTTCGATAGCTGCGCTTCATTGCCTTCAGAATTGAGTTCGAACCAGACTGCAGTGGCATGTGAAGGTGAGGCATTACGTTGTGGGTTTGCGCCATCGCGTCTATAACATCATCGGTGAATGCAGCAGGGTGTGGAGAAATGAAGCGAACCCGCTCTAGGCCCTCAATTTCACCACATGCCCGAAGTAGCTTTGCAAAGGCTCCCCGATCGCCAAACTCAACTCCGTAGGTATTAACGTTTTGGCCTAGCAGCATAATCTCGATAACTCCGTCATCAACCATGGCCTTGATCTCGTTAAGGATTTCGCCAGGCCGACGATCCTTTTCCTTGCCGCGAAGCGCTGGCACAATACAAAAAGTGCAGCTGTTATTGCAGCCCACCGAGATCGAAACCATGCCTGAGTAGGTTGAATCTCGCTTGGTGGGCAAGTCGGATGGAAAAGTCTCCAGAGCCTCAATAATTTCAACCTGGGCTTCCCGGTTATGCCTGGCTCTTTCTAATAGAACCGGTAAGGATCCCATGTTGTGAGTGCCGAATACCACGTCAACCCAAGGCGCCTTCTTGATTATTAGATCGCGATCTTTTTGCGCTAGACAACCACCAACTGCAATCTGGAAGTTTGGGTCCTCTTCCTTTTTGGCAAGTAAGGTTCCGAGGTTTCCATACAGCTTGTTGTCCGCGTTCTCTCTAACAGCGCAGGTGTTGAAAATGACGACATCGGATTCACCAGTTTCACCTGGGAGGTAACCGGCATCTTCAAGCAGACCAGAGATTCGCTCCGAGTCGTGAGCGTTCATTTGACAGCCGTAGGTTCGAACCTCGTAGCTGCGGGTTTTGGTAAGCATCAGGCTTACGATTTTACCGCGTGGGACTCCGCTTCCCTAATGGCAGCAAAAACAACGCTTGAGCCAAAACCTCGCCTTTGCAAGAATCCAACCAATCGGCGGTTTCTCACATCAGAATCTAGGTGACCTAGTTGCCCATAGCGCTTGATTGCTAGCTCTGTGGCAACAGCTAGCTCGTCCTCGTCAGTTATCTCAGAGGCAACCTGATTGATTAGCTCTCGATCAAGCCCCTTGCTTTCAAGCTTGCGCTTGACCATGGAGCGAGCCAGGCCCTTGGTTCTGCGGCTGGCATCAGCTAAATCCTGTGCATAGAGCTGATCGTTGATTAGCTCTACTTCAGCAAATCGCTCGATTAATGGCTTGGCAATTTCAATTGGAATCTCATTAGCTGCCAGAACCTCTAGAAGTTGGGCCGAAGACTTGGGGCCTTTTTCAAGCAGCCGCAAGACGATGCTTCTAGCTCGCTCTTCTAAGTTATCCACCGAGGAGAGCATGATTAGCCTGCGGACGCAGCCTTCTTAGGGGCCTCCGGCGCTACTTCTTCAACCGGTAGGTCGGCAACTGCGCGAGGGACACCAACGCCAAGTTTGGACTTGATCTTCTTTTCGATTTCGTTGGCAACCTCAGGATTCTCAATTAGGTAACTCCTAGAGTTTTCCTTACCCTGGCCAAGCTGCTCGCCTTCGTAGGTGTACCAAGCACCAGATTTTTTGACCACTTCGTGCTCGACACCAAAGTCCAGCAAGCTTCCCTCGCGAGAGATACCTGTTCCATAAATAATGTCGAACTCAGCTTGCTTGAATGGCGCGGCCATCTTGTTCTTGACAACCTTTACGCGGGTGCGGTTTCCAACGGCTTCGGTGCCGTCCTTTAGGGTTTCGATTCTGCGAATGTCTAGTCGAACCGAAGCATAGAACTTCAGAGCCTTACCGCCGGAGGTGGTCTCTGGGCTTCCGAAGAAGACACCGATCTTTTCGCGCAACTGGTTGATAAAGATCATTGTGGTGTTGGTGTTGCTTAGTGCTCCGGTTAGCTTGCGAAGCGCCTGAGACATCAACCGAGCTTGCAAACCAACGTGGGTGTCACCCATTTCGCCTTCGATTTCTGCGCGTGGAACCAAAGCAGCAACCGAGTCGATAACGATGACGTCCACTGATCCGGAACGAACGAGCATGTCCGCGATTTCAAGGGCTTGCTCACCGGTGTCTGGCTGGCTTACTAGCAGTGCGTCAGTGTCGACCCCGAGCGCCTTGGCATATTCCGGGTCCAAGGCGTGCTCGGCGTCTATGAACGCAGCAATTCCTCCAGCGCGCTGTGCGTTGGCAATAGCGTGTAGGGCAACAGTTGTCTTACCTGAAGACTCTGGCCCGTAAATTTCAACAATTCTTCCTCTTGGCAAACCACCGGTTCCAAGGGCTGCATCCAATGCGATTGAGCCGGTTGGGATGACCTCAACAGGTGCCCGCTCGTCAGAACCGAGTCTCATTACGGAACCCTTACCAAACTGACGTTCGATCTGGGCTAGAGCAGTGTCGAGAGCTTTCTCGCGGTCTGATGCTGATGGCATTTTGGTCCTCTTTCGATTTGATGTGGTTCTGAGAATACTTTTTGCTGGCGACAACCTTTGGGTCAAAACACCAATTTGTGTATAACTTTGACCCTCAAACTGCCTTGTAAAGACCATAGCAGGATTCGAACAAAATTTCGAGTATTTATTTACTCGGCGTGTTGTTTTTTAGCTTTTTTGTCCAACCCAGCCCAGCGTTCCTTGGGCACCTGCTGAACCCGGCAAATAGCAAGCCAGATCTGCTTCGGATCTTCCCCTAAGGCCAGTAGTGAGGCGGCTGTAAGGTCTCCAAGCTCCATAAGGGCTAGGTCGCGGATAATTACATCAGATTGGGCTTTGCCGAACTCATCGGCCATTAGCTCTTGAAACTGGCTGAGACGCAAGGGTCTAGATGCGACCGCCGAGCAGGTCCTTTTCGAGCTGCTCGTTGAAGTCCTGGACGAATCCAATTGGGACTATCAGATCAGACACTTCCTTGCCAGAAAGGCTGGTTGCCATGAATTCCTCTGGCAATACGCCTTCAACTAGGGCAATTCGGTCGGAAACCTCGCGCAAAACAACAGATAACGGCACCTCTAGGGCCTCGGCTACCGAAGCCAAAATCTCGGAAGAAGCCTCTTTTTGGCCTCGTTCTAGCTCGCTTAAGTACCCCAGTGCAACGCTGGCGCGGGATGCGACCTGACGCAGGGTCTGGCCCTTCTGCAGCCTAAAGTCCCGCAGTACATCTCCGATTTCAGTTCTTACTAGTGCCACGCGACCCTCCTTTTGCTTGTCCGACTAAATCTACTTTTTTGCTCTGACATGGATAACTAGATTATCCCGTAATTTCATCCCACAAGTGTCCCACTCCCAGCAAAACCGCAGAATTCTGGATTTGGACCCGCTCCCCAGCTAGCTGGTGGGCAAAAACCTTGGTTTCCGAGGCCTGAGACACCGCGATGTATAGCTCCCCCACTGGCTTATCCCCTTGGGCGCCTGGTCCCGCAACTCCGGTTGTGGATATGGCAACAATTTGATCGGAATCAATTGCGGTTTTACTCGAAATCTTTGATCTCAAACCTTCAGCCATTTGGGCCGCAACTTCTGGGTCAACCGGTCCTTGATTTTCCAAAAGCTGATTCGAGACACCAAGAAGCTCGTGCTTCAATCTCGTATCGTAAGCAACAATTCCAGTTAGCAAAACATCCGATGCGCCAGCAATGGCTGCAAATTGAGCGGTCAGTAAACCACCGGTTAGGGACTCTGCAATAACCAGAAACTTTTTCTGGCTTCGAAGGTTATCAAGGATCTTTTCTGGCGTGGTCATTTTTTTCTAACGGCCATAAAAAACGAAATGCCAGAAACCAAAGTTGCGGCAACTGCAAGATAAATAGTAAACAGCTCGAAAAGACTCCAGATTGGAACCCAGACTTCGAAGGGTGCCAACACAACACCAATTGCCACACCCTGCAAAATAGTCTTTAGCTTCCCCGCCAAGCCCGCGGCAATCACTACTTTTTTGGCTACCAAAGCCCGATAAACAGTCACTGCAACTTCGCGAAGGAGAATAATTGCTGTAACCCACCACTCAATCTCGCCCAGAATTGAAAGAGCAACTAGAGCTCCACCGATAAGAACTTTGTCGGCAACCGGATCTAAAAACTTTCCAAGATCTGTGACCTTGTCGGTTCGGCGGGCAATCATGCCATCAATTCCGTCTGTGGAGATAGCTAGCACAAACAAGACAAGAGCCAGGAATCTCTGCCAAGAATCAGGTTCGGGGAAAGCCAGCAGTAAGAAAACAAAAATTGGAGCCATCAAGATGCGAAGCATCGTGATGCTATTTGGCAGGTTCAAGGCCTACCCGTTAGCTGCCAAGCGTCTTCGTCGCCTTCGTCGTCATCGTTAGAAACCGTCAAAGTTTGTGGCTTGTCACCGCGCAGCTGGGCCAGCACCGTGGCGAGCTCCTCGGGCTTGACTAAAACGTCCCTGGCCTTGGATCCTTCCGAAGGGCCAACGATGTTTCTTGATTCCAATAAATCCATTAGCCTTCCAGCTTTTGCAAAGCCAACTCGTAACTTTCGCTGCAGCATGGAAGTAGAACCAAATTGTGAGTTCACGATCAACTCAGTTGCCTGTAGCAGAACCTCTAAGTCATCACCAATGTCTGAATCAACAACTCGTGCAGTTGCGGTAACCGCCACATCCGCTCGATACTCTGGCTCCATCTGAGCCTTTACGTGAGCAACAACCTGGTGTAACTCGACCTCGCCTACCCAAGCACCCTGCACTCGAATTGGTTTGTTGGTTCCCATCGGGGAAAACAGCGCGTCACCTTGACCCACAAGTTTCTCAGCACCGGTTTGATCCAAGATCACCCTGGAGTCGGTAATCGACGAGACTGAGAAAGCAAGGCGCGAAGGCACGTTTGCCTTAATTAATCCAGTCACCACATCAACCGATGGTCGCTGGGTTGCCAAAACTAGATGAATTCCCGAGGCGCGAGCTAGCTGGGTGATTCGAACAATTGAGTCTTCAACATCGCGCGGTGCGACGATCATTAGATCCGCTAGCTCATCAACTACTACCAACAAGTACGGGTACGGCTGAAGTTTTCTTGTTGAACCTTCTGGAACACTTAGCTCGCCTGCAACTACCGCCCTATTGAAATCGTCTATGTGCTTGAATCCAAAAGACGCCAGATCGTCATATCTCATATCCATCTCTTTTACTACCCACTGCAAAGCTTCGGCAGCTTTTTTGGGGTTGGTAATAATTGGTGTAATCAGATGTGGAACTCCCTGGTAGGCGGCAAGCTCCACCCGCTTGGGGTCTATCAAAACTAGCCTCACCTCAGCGGGCTTCGCCCGCATCAAGATAGAGGTGATCATGGCATTTACGAAACTGGACTTACCGGCACCGGTTGCACCAGCTACCAAAAGGTGTGGCATCTTGGCTAAGTTGGCCACCACGTAGCCACCCTCGACATCT
>NZ_JBIILG010000016.1:0-24651 GCF_044232805.1 Rhodoluna sp. | reverse complement strand
TCGGTTTCCGCCTAGTTGAGCAAATAGCAAGGTAAGAAGTGCAAGGGCAACGGTTCCACCAGAAGCTAATACCGCCGGTGTTACACCTCTAAGGGCTTTGAACATTGCCTTGTGGCGATCTTCATTTAGTAATAGCTCTTCCCGATAACGGGCGATGAGCAAGAGCGCGTAGTTGGTTCCAGCACCAAACACTAGAACTGACAAGATTCCTGTTACCGATCCATCTGCTGGTGCACCCAGGAAGATAGTTGCAAGTTGTGGGGCAAGCTGGGCTGCCATTCCATCAGCAACACCAATGACAATCAGTGGCACTAGCCAAAGAACCGGTGAGCGGTAGGTAATAAGAAGCAGTACAGCAACGATGATAACGGTGGAAAGAAGAAGCGTAAAGTTTGCACCGGCAAATACTCCTGCGATGTCAACCTGGAAACCTTCGGGACCGGTGATGTAAACCTCTAGGCCAGCTGGCATATCTTCTTTAGCGATCGCACGCATTTCGGTCATTCGCTCGGTGCGTTCTGCGTTTTCTTCGAATTCTTCCAAAGGAACAGTTATAACGGCAACTTTGCCATCATCTGAAACTTGAGCTGGTGGCACAAACGCCTCACCGTTTAATTCGCCTGATGTGTAATCCAAAAACTTGTCGCTGGCACCATCAACAAAACCCTGAGCCATTGGATCAAAGGTTCCGGTTATCCAAAGCTCTTGCTCTTCAGTGAGCTTGGTGTCCGAGGAGTAAACAACAACAGCAACTGTGCCATCAGTTCCAGGAAGATCCTCTAGAGCCTTGTTAACAAGCACTGTCTCGTTGTTGGCTGGGAGACCATCGGTTGGCGAAGTATCTGACTCTGGTGCACTGAGTGGACCAAAGGCTAAACCAGCAAAGATTAGTCCAATAAGAAGTGTGACCCAAGAAGTTTTGCGGCCAGTTATGAATGAGGCAATGTTGTTCAAAACTAATCCTTTGATTTGTGGGTGACATTATTGTCCCACTAAGAAACCTATAGAGCCGTTAGATTGACAAAATTTTGGTCATGAAGGATTCTCGGGCCTCTAGATTCTCAGCGTTATAGACTGGGACTACTCGTCAAGGAGGATTGAGTGGCTGTTATAGGCGTTAAGGACTGGGTAGACCAGATAGCAGCTCTAACCAATCCCGACTCTATAAAGTGGTGCGACGGGTCCGCCCAAGAGTTCGAGTCAATCAAGAATCTGCTGGTAGCAAGCGGTTCGCTAATTCCCCTGAATCCAAAACTTCGCCCGAATAGCTTTCTTTCTAGGACTGACCCCAGGGATGTGGCACGAGTTGAAGAAAAGACTTTTATTTGCTCTGAACTTGAAGTAGACGCCGGCCCAACTAACAACTGGATGGATCCAAACGCCATGCGCGCTCTGATGAATGAAAACTTCACGGGAAGCATGCGTGGCCGAGTGATGTATGTGATCCCCTTTTCGATGGGACCGATTGGTTCTGAATTTACTCAGTACGGCATTGAGATCACAGACTCGCCGTATGTAGTTGCCTCAATGCACATCATGACTAGGGTTTCGCCAGAAGTGACCAAAAGAATTGAGGCAGGAGCCCCTTGGGTTCCTGCGGTTCATTCCGTTGGTAGCCCACTAATTGATGATCAGGGCAACAAGATCAAAGATGTTAGTTGGCCCTGCAACCCAGACAAAGTCCACGTTGTTCATTACCCAGAAACTAGAGAGATTTGGTCTTTCGGTTCTGGATACGGTGGTAACTCACTGCTAGGTAAAAAAGCTATGGCACTTCGAATTGGTTCAGTTATGGGGAAAACAGAAGGTTGGCTCGCAGAGCACATGCTGCTAATTCGGCTAACTAGTCCAACAGGTGGCAAGTTTCACATCGCAGCAGCATTTCCTTCGGCCTGCGGTAAAACAAACCTTGCAATGCTTCGCCCCTCAATTCCGGGTTGGAAAGTTGAAACCCTTGGCGATGACATTGTTTGGATGAGACCAGATTCCAATGGAAAGTTACTGGCCATGAACCCTGAGTATGGAATCTTTGGTGTTGCACCTGGAACTACTGCCACCACAAACAGTGCTGCGGTTGAATCAATGAGCCAAGGAGTTATCTTCACCAACGTCGCTTTGACTTCAGACGGAGACGTCTGGTGGGAGGGACTCAGTGAGCAGCCACCCGAGGGACTGACGGATTGGCGCGGAAATCCATGGTCTCAAGATTCTGGAACTCTAGCTGCTCATCCAAACTCAAGGTTCTGCCTACCGGTAGCAAACGTTGCAACCATTAGCCCGGACTGGAACGAAGGGTCCGGGGTGCCACTAGACGCAATCTTGTTCGGTGGCCGTCGTGCCAAGAATGTTCCTCTGGTGGCCCAATCGCTTTCTTGGCAGCACGGAGTATTCATGGGTGCAACTATTTCTAGCGAGCAAACAGCTGCCGCCGAGGGGCCAGTTGGAAAGCTCCGTCATGACCCATTTGCGATGTTGCCATTTTGTGGCTACAACATGGCCGACTACTTTGCGCACTGGCTGAGCTTTGCCGATAAAACTTCTGAAGAGAACCTGCCAAAAATCTTTCAAGTCAACTGGTTCAAAAAGAGTTCCGATGGCAAGTTCCTGTGGCCAGGATTTGCAGAGAACATTCGCGTTCTGGACTGGATCATCGGAAGACTCGAGGGCTCCAATAAAGGTATGCCCTCAGCTGTGGGTATAGTTCCAAAAGCTGGTGAGCTAAACACTTCTGGTATTGATGTTGATCAAATCACGATCGAGGAACTCCTAGAGATTGATTCAGAAGCGTGGACTAAAGAAGTTGAGTCCATCAGAGAATTCTTCGGGGAATTTGGGGAGAGAATGCCCAAGCAATTATTTGAAGAGCTGGCGAAACTAGAAGCCAGAGTTAAGGTCTAGCTCTATTTGGTTGTGACTCCCGTTGAGGCGTGAGCTGAAGCCATTGCTCGGCGTCCTGCCGGAAGCAAGACAGCTACTACCGCAATTACCACCGTTGCAATTCCTGTGACGATAAGCAAAATCTCAACTGATACGACATCGGCAAGTGGTCCAAGAATTGACATACCAATAGGCATCGCTACCGCCATAACAATTCCTAGAAATCCAAAGACTCTTCCCTGACGCTCTGGCTCAACAGTTTCTTGAAGGAGTGTCATGGCTGAGGTTGAAAAAGCAGGGACTGCAATTCCAACAACAAAAAATAGCGCAAAGAAAAGAATCAGGTTTGTCGTGAATCCCATCGCAGTAGCCAAAACGCCAAACAGAATAGAAGATCCAATAATCATTCCAATTCGGTCAATCTTCTTTGCAAAGACCGCAATCAAGGCCCCGCCGATGAGCATTCCAGCACCAAATGAAAGCTCCAATATGGTTAGCATCCAAACTTCTCCCCCGAATGTTCTTGCGATCATCAGCGGTGAAAGATTTGAAGGAGCAACAATCAAAAGGAAGATAATGGCAAAAATTACCATTACCCAACGAACCAGCTGGTGACTAAAGATGTACTCCATACCTTCTTTGAGGTCCGCAAAGTAAGAAGGCTTATCTTCATTGGCAACTCTTGCCAGCGTTGGAACAGCAACAGTTGCCAATAATGAAAGTCCAATGACAGCTGTCACAACGTCGATAAATAGAATCGCTGACAAAGACATTGTCGAATAAACCGCAGCTGCAGCAACTGGCGCAAATAACTGAAGTGATGATGAGATGCTGCTGTTGATGCCATTCACGGTTAGTAGTTTGTCGGTTGGGACAATTTGTGGCACTAGGGCCGAAATAGCTGGCATCTGAACACCAGCACCAATTGACCTAACGGCCATTATTAGAAAAATTAGCCACAGGTCTTCTACGCCAGAAAGCATAAAGACCGCAAGAACTAACGTCGCAAGTGCAATCACAGAGTCTGAAACAATAATCATCACTTTACGATTAATCCGGTCGGCCCAAACTCCGGCAAAAATCGAAACAATCGCTTGCGGCAAGAATCCAAAAACAGCCGCCAAGGCAAGAACTAATCCAGACTTTGTTGTAAGGGTTAGGTGCCACATGATCGCGTACTGAACCAAAAATGAGCCGAAGGTAGTGATTGTCTGACCGACTAGAAATACCGTTACTCGTGCTTTCCAGCCCGGCATTGATTCACTTGTATTTGTATCGAAACCTGACACTACTTTTGATGACAAGAAATGCTCCTAGGTTTTTGACGTGCGTTGAGGTTGCGGGCTTAGTTTGCGATAACCAAATCAAAGTACACTAATACGACTTCTGACTCAGGTTTTACGGAGTATCCGCAACTGGCCCAGAATTCACCATGACTTTTCCTGAAATCATCTCCAGACAAGTCCCCCTCGGCCTCGGCTATCGCGAACTCATCTGGGACCTGATCGAATCTGACGACATCAACATTAGTGACCCTAATTCTGCCTAAATCTTCTCCGTAGTTACCGACCACCACCAAGACCTCACCCACATGTTCGAAGGGTTCGTTTTCGGCCAAGTAATCGAATTCAACTAGTCCGGCGGTTGCCCTTTTCTTTCCGTTGAACAGGCAATCAAGAATTTTGCTCCGGGATTCACCGGGGTTTCCAAATTCAACAGTTCTAAGTCCATCAACTCTAGGGAATGACATCGTTGCTCCATTGTGTGATCTAGGCGGAAAACCCCCACCTAAAAAAGTGGGGGTTTGTGGCTAGTGAGGGATTCGAACCCCCGAAGGCTGAGCCAGCTGATTTACAGTCAGTTCCCTTTGGCCGCTTGGGTAACTAGCCATGCAGCAAAATCTATGAAGTCGGATTTGGATGCATTAAAAGGATACCAATATTTACCAAACGCTAACTACTGGTGTTTGCCCGAGAACCAATGGCTGCTTGGGTAAACTAACCGCATGGCTGATTCCTCATTCGATATCGTAAGCAAAGTTGACCCACAAGAAGTAGCAAACGCCTTGAACCAAGCTCATAAAGAAGTAGAGCAACGCTACGACTTCAAAGGTGTTGGCGCATCGATCGAGCAATCTGGCGAAAAGATCCTAATGAAGGCCAATAGCGAAGAAAGAGTCAAGGCAATCCTTGATGTCTTCCAAAGCAAGCTTGTAAAGCGCGGGGTCTCACTAAAGAGCCTGGAAGATGGCAAGCCCTTTCCTTCCGGTAAAGAATTCCGCATCGAAGCGAAGATAAAAGATGGCATCAACCAGGAACAAGCCAAGAAGATTTCAAAGATTATTCGCGAAGAGGGCCCAAAGAGCATCAAGAGCCAAATTCAAGGCGACGAGCTTCGAGTTTCAAGTAAATCTAGAGATGACCTTCAAGAGTTGCAGGTAATGCTGAAATCTAAAGATCTAGAAGTAGATCTACAGTTCGTCAATTACCGTTAGTGAACCGGTAATTGGGAAAGCGTTTTCAACTGCTTCCTTGCGCTTAGCTTGCTTGGCAAGTCTTCCCGAAAGTATCCCAGCGATAAACATCAAAACAATTGGCAGAACGAACGCTATCTGAAGACCTACGCTCTCAGCTAACCCACCCATAACAACCTTGGCGCCAATTACAGCCAGTGAGTTCAGTAGGGACATTCTCGCGAGGGCCTGCGATGTGGTGAGGCCAGAGACATGGCCAGCCGCTCCAAAGAATGATGGCACCAGTGGAGCAAGACCAAAGCCACCCAGGGCCCAGAACAATGAAAGAACGATTAGGGCCAGAATCGGATCGTGCGCGACAATTGGTGGAGCCACAACTAGGCCAATTGCCATCATTATCGAACCGTAGATTCCGCCCCACTTCGAGAGCTCACTGATGTGATATTTCTCAGTTGCCTTAGTAATCAATAGACGGCCACCAATCATGGCGAGCATGAATGATGCAAAAGGCACCGCTCCCAAAGTTGGTGAGAGAAGCATTACCTGCTGTGAGAACAAGGCGGACCAATCCATCATCACTAGCTCTAGAAACACTCCGGTGAACAGTCCAAGGGCTAGAAGCCAAAGCTGGTTTGGAGATTTAAAGAATGGAACTTTCCTAGAAGCCTGCCTCTCTTCATTGTGACCATCTTCCTCAGGAGAAAGCATGGATCGAACGTAAACCTGAAAGACCACTAAGCAAACCAAAGGAACTACAAATAAGTGAATCTGCAGCGAAACAAAGCTAGCCATGATTCCAGACAGTGCAGCACTTGCTCCTGCACCGATACTCCAGGCCGCGTGGAACTTACCGATGATTACTTGCTTAACTCTTTTTTGCAGCATCACCGATTGAGCATTAATTGCAATGTTGAAAAAACTCATGCTGAACATCATCACAGTTTGAAAAAGAAAGAAAACTAGACCGTTCGGTGCCCAAGCCAAGCTCATAACCGATAGCACTATAAATACGCTCGAGAGGTTGATGATTGGCCTAGTGCCAAATCTTCCAACCAAACGGTTCGCAACCAAAAGCGGCAACAAAGAACCGATTCCTGCAAATCCAATAATCAAACCCCAGACGGCGAACGAGACGCCAATCTGCTCGATGATTTCAGGTATTCGAGGGATAAAGGTGATTGCAACAAATCCCTGGGTGAAGAAGAAAACAGCAAGGGCTGTTTGTGCACTCTTTAGTCTTGCTGGGGGTAGAGGCACTTTCGCTACTTCTTTTTCGCAACGGTAAGGAAGTCTTCGCGCTCAACAAGCTTGATTCTCTCGCGCTCTTCGGCTTCACCCAACCGCTTTTCCTCGGCATCGATTCTTAGCCATTCAGGCCAACCAACAAAATCAATCTTTCTCGAGGTTAGCAACTCGGTTATTGAATCCTCGGAAGGGGACGCTGGGCTCCACCAATAGTTCTTGTCTTCAATAATCTGAGCAATGGTTTCAATTGCATCACTCTTAGTGTGTCCAATTAGTCCTACTGGACCACGCTTGATCCAGCCGGTCGCGTAAACGCCCTGGATGTGCTTTCCGTCTGAATCCAGAACCCGTCCCTTGTCGTTTGGAATTACACCGGCTTTCTCGTCAAACGGAACTTCCGATAATTCAGAGCCAAAGTATCCAACCGCGCGATAAATGGCCTGAATCGGGAACTCACGAAACTCCCCAGTTGGCTTCACGTTTCCTGTCCCATCGAGCTTGGTTCTTTCAATCTTGATGCCGGACACCTTGCCGGCTTTTTCCAAGATCTCAACAGGAGCACTAAAGAAGTGCAGGTGCAGTCTGCGCTTAGCGCCAGTTAGCTCATTTGATCGAAGCTCTTCCAAGGTTTTCACCATGACCCTGGTTTGGTTATTGCTGTCAATAGCTTTCTGTGAACCCTCGTCATATTGGAAGTCCTCGTCATAGACAATTGTGTCTACGCCCTCAATGTGAACTGCTTCACGTAGCTCCAATGGCGAGAACTTCACCTGAGCAGGTCCTCTTCGACCAAAGACGTGAACATCAGTAGCCTGTGATGCGCGAAGTCCCTGGTACACGTTGTCTGGGATGTCAGTTGAGAGCATAGCCTCAGCTGGCTTAGAGAGCACTCTGGCAACATCCAAAGCCACGTTGCCGTTTCCCAAAACCGCAATTTCCTTAGCGCTTAAGTCCCAGCTACGTTCAAAATCAGGGTGCGCGTCATACCAGTTCACAAATGCCGCCGCACCAAAAGACCCGTCAAGCTCTATACCTGGAATGTTTAGGTTGGCATCTTTTACTGCACCGGTTGAGAAGATAACTGCGTTGTAGTGCTTCTTTAGATCATCAAGGGTTATGTCTTTGCCGTATTCAACGTTTCCAAAGAATCGAATGTCGCCTCGGTCAAGGACTTCATAAAGCGCTCTAATGATTCCTTTGATTCTTGGGTGGTCGGGAGCAACACCGTAGCGAACAAGTCCATAAGGTGCAGGAAGTAAATCAAAAAGATCGATGGAAACATTAAAGTCACGAAGTTCGGATTTGATGATCAGGTCAGCTGCATAAATACCTGCTGGACCAGCACCAACAATCGCAAGCCTTAGCTTTGACATCTACCTATTCCTTATTTACTAAAAACTTAGTTGCTGCGTTCTATAACTGCTTCGGCGAACGAGGTTAACGCCTCACGAACTGGACCCTTTGGTAATTCTTCCAGAGCGCTGATTGCTTGCGCAGCCCATCTCTTGGCTTCTTGGTAAGTTCGCTCCGTTACAGGGTGATCCCGAAGAGCTTTGAGTACGGTCTGGAGTTTGGCTTCATCGTCGAGGCCGGAATCAATTATCTCAATCAACTTGGCTGCTTCCAAATCACTCTTGGCTTCCTGTCTTAAATACATAACAGGAAGGGTTGGAACGCCCGCACGAAGGTCAGTTCCTGGAGTCTTACCCGAGACCGCACCGTCAGAGTGTAGATCGATGTAGTCATCAATTAGTTGGAAAGCTACGCCGATTGCTTCACCGTATTTTCTTACCGGCTCGCGAAGGGCTTGATCCGCGCCGGAGAAAATAACTCCGAGCTCAGCAGATGCCGAAATTAGAGATCCGGTTTTATCTGCAAGAACGTGTAGATAGTGCTCGATTGGATCTTGGCCCTCTTGTGGGCCAACAGTTTCATTTAGTTGACCGAGGCAAAGTCTTTCAAAAGTATCTGCCTGCAAGGTAAGTGCCTTTTGGCCCAACTTAGAAACTAATTGCGACGCTCTTGCAAAAAGCAAATCACCTGTCAAAATTGCAACGTTGTTTCCCCAAATTTCATGAGCTGAATCAACGCCTCTTCTTCTAGGTGCATCATCCATCACATCATCGTGATACAGCGTTCCAATGTGAGTTAGCTCTACAACGACCGCGGCTTGAATTACTTCATCGAGGTTAGCTTCACCAAGCTGCGAAGTTAGAAGAACTAAGGTCGGTCTAATTCTTTTTCCACCGGCGTCAATTAGGTGACGGGTGGTTACCTTAGCGATTGGGTCGGTGTGTTTTACCGACTCAACCAATTGCTGCTCGACTCTGTCTAAGCCAATTTCAAGCTTCTCTAGAAGTTCTTTATCAGCAACTTTCCTAAGTTGCCTAGGTCGAGATGTGCGAGCCATCTAGACCGCCTTCGGTTTGAAACCGCTGTGGATGGCAACTATGCCAAGAGTTTGGTTTAGATAACTGACCGATTCAAAACCAGCCGATTCAATAATCTTTACTAACTCCTGCTGGCTTGGCCAAGCATCAATTGATTCGGCTAGGTAGCCATAAGCCTCTGGAGTCTTACTCACCATGGCCGATAGGGTTGGAAGAATGTTTCGAAGATAGAAGCGGTAAAGACTGTGTAGAAAACCGTTAGGGATCCTGGAGAATTCACAAACCACTAACTTCCCACCTGGCTTTAGAACCCGAAGCATTTCAGCAAGCGCAACCTCGATTTTCTCGACGTTTCTAATGCCAAAGGAAATAGTTACGGTGTCAAACTCCCCGTCCGCAAAAGGAAGTGCTGCCGCATCAGCGTAAACAAACTCCAGCTCAGGATGTCTTTTTCTTCCCTCTTCGAGCATGCCGTTGGAAAAGTCAGCTGCTACTACTTTGACGCCTTCGCGTAGAAACACAATCGAGGAAGAACCGGTACCCGCGGCGAGATCCAGAACGGTTTGACCGGGTTGGGAATTTACTAGTTTGGCTACCTTTTTGCGCCAGATTCGGGCTGAGCCGAAGGAGAGTAAATCATTGGCTTTATCGTAGTTTTTGGCTACCCCATCAAACATCTCCGCTACCTGTTGCGGTTTTTTGGATAGGTCTGCTTTGCTCACTATTCAATCTTAGCTTTGACTTAGAATTTAGAGAGTCGGCCAAATTTGGCCCCAATCAGAACTGGTTTGAATGTCAAAACTTGGAAAACTCCGCGTTCTAACGCGCGAGATTGCCACGCCCGAAGGGTTCGACATCACCAAGCACTTTCCTGAAGATGCCACCGTTTTCATTCGCGGCGGTCAGGGAGTTATTGGCTTTGGCGAGGTGGCTCGATTTGAAACCTCAGGTCTAAACCGAATCTCAGAGCTTGCCAGCATTTGGCGCGACCAGGTATCACTTGCAGAAGTGACTGATTCCCTGAGAATTCAATGCACGGGTCTTGTGGCATTTGGTTCAGTTACATTCTCGGAAAACAGCACAATCAACTCAGTTCTAGTGGTGCCAAGGCTGGTTCTTGGAACCAGAGATGGCCGCAGCTGGATCACTGAAATTGTCCCTGAAGGCGAAGATCCAATAAGTGCTGATTTT
Organism: Rhodoluna sp.; assembly: GCF_044232805.1. Lineage (GTDB taxonomy): Bacteria > Actinomycetota > Actinomycetes > Actinomycetales > Microbacteriaceae > Rhodoluna. Next base: position 14,475 of record NZ_JBIILG010000016.1, on the reverse strand, counting down.
CTGACACAACCAGCAAGTTACCGAGCTAATGAAAAGTTGAAGTTCTATGACGGTGCGATGAGCGCTGAAATGTTCTTAAGCCAAGCCGAATCCGCAATCGAAAAGATCAGAGCTGGACGCATTCAAAAGGTCGTACTAGCTAGAGACATAGTCGCCCAGCTACCTTCTGGTTTTGATCTTCGAACCGCTCTTAGGAACCTCGCTGTGAGGTACCCAAGCTGCTGGGTTTATAGCGTGGCGGGGAACTTTGGTGCCTCACCGGAGCTATTAGTTCGCGTTTCCCATGGACAGGTCTCGGCCAGGGTTTTAGCAGGAACAGCAGCCAGGGGTGATTCAGAGCAAGCGGATCAGGATATCGCCGCTGGCCTTTTGGTATCTGAAAAGAATTTGCACGAACACCAGTTCGCGGTTGAATCAATGGTTCAAGAGCTTTCACCGTTTTGCACAACAGTTGATACGGATGAGACGCCATTCACTTTGGCGCTGCCTGACGTTTGGCACCTTGCCAGCGACGTTTACGGAAAGCTTAAGAAGAACATTTCTGTTTTGGATTTGGCAGCGTATTTGCACCCGACCGCTGCCGTTGCAGGAACATCAAGAAAGGCCGCACAAGATCTCATTACTGAATTAGAACCTTTCGATCGCGGTGGTTACGCGGGACCGGTTGGTTGGATTGGGGCTGATGGCGACGGAGAGTGGGCAATCGCAATTCGCGGTGGCTACATTGAGCAAAACGTTGTAACCGCTTTTGCGGGGTGTGGGCTGGTTGCAGAATCCGATCCGCAAGATGAGCTGGAAGAAACTGAACTTAAGTTCACTCCGATTCGCGGCGCTCTTAGTTAGAGCTTGATTTCGATAAGCACGCGGCCGATGGTGGTCAGTGCACTTCGAAGCTCAGCTTCATTGGTGGGGCAAAAGTAGCTAAAGCCGTAGGCGTTTGCCAAAGACCAATAATCTACTTTTTGACCTGTTCTAAACACTCGATCAAAGACCGCTTCTTCAACTACTTTTCTGACTTCAAGTTTTTCAAAAAGGGATCCACCTTGATCATTGACCATAACCAACTGCAAGTTGATCTCTTCTTCAACGTCCTCAATCATCGAAGATGCATCGTGAAGCAAGGTTAGGTCGCCGATTATTGCTCGTGTGAACGACCCTTCGCCACCAAGAGCAATGCCGGTGGCTGTTGCGATAGTTCCATCGATTCCAGCCAATCCCCTATTTGCAAATACCTGAATCGCCTTGGCTGGAGCCCAGGTGTCGGCTTCGCGAATCATCCGAGAAGCGCCAAGAACGATGGTGTCGTCGATTTCGCTGACGTCATAGACGGTTTCAATAATGTTTCTGCGATCAAGTGACTTGCTGGTTTCTTGAACCGAAAGCCAGTTGTGTGCGGCTACTCTCCACCTGGCTAACCAGTCGTGACTTACTTCGCCATTGACTGTGATCTCGTCCACAATTTCTGCAGCATTGCCATATGGATTAAAGGGTCCCATCAATTTGGATTTGATTACAACTAGTTCAATATCTTTTCGTGCAATTAGTTTTTGCACCTGGCGGCTAAGGGTAGGTTTGCCAAAAACCACCACGCGCTGAATTCCATCGGCTAGATCTTTTTCTTCTTCTAGAAGAGACGGATAACCAATAATCGCGTTAGCTCCAATTCGGCTCCTAGAACTTGGTTCTGCAAAAACTGGCCAGCCGAATGCTTCCCCAGCTTCAAGCGCTTCAACTCCTGAATCGGCACCTGCCACCAAGATCGTGTTTTTTTCTCCAGCTAGGACTGCAAAGCTTGGTTTGTAGTTGTCTTGTTCACTTAACCTTGCACCAGGATAAAGATTGCCTGCATTTGGTTCTGCAGAAGAAAGCGGTTCTCTAAAACAAAGATTTAGGTGCACCGGTCCAAGGGATTCATGGATTATTCCAAGTGCTGTGGCAACAACTTTTTCTGCAAGCTCTTTGACGGAGTTTGTGTCCACTGAATCAGTTGGCGCTTCGATGTCTATGCAGGACCTGACCGCGTCTCCAAAGATGCCGACTTGATTGGTAGTTTGGTTGGCTCCCACTCCACGAAGTTCTGCTGGACGATCAGCGGTTAGCAAGATAAGGGGAATGCCACTGTGGCTTGCCTCCAGAACAGCCGGAAGCAAGTTTGCTACAGCAGTTCCAGATGTTGTGATTATGGCAACTGGTCTTCCACTTGCCTTTGCAGCACCCAGCGCAGTGAAGGCCATCGAGCGTTCGTCGATTCGAACTCGAAGTACCAACCGGTTGGCGTCGTGAAGCTGTTGAGCTGCAATGGCCAGCGATTGCGACCTAGATCCGGGTGAGAGAAACACTTCCTGAACTTCTAGTTCCGATAAAGCTGCGAGGAGGTTTGCTGAGAAAACTTGGGCTGCTGAGTGCATTGGAGTTAGGACTTGTCCTTACCGGCACTATCGCCAGAATCCTCGTCCGGATCGGTCTTTGGTTCTGGCTCTTCCGATTCGGGCTTTTGCTTGTCGAGTTTCTCCGATAGGTCCCTCAAAAACGAAGGGTCGTCATCTGGTGCAACAATCTTGATTCTTCCAAAGCGATTTTTTGGACCACCAATGGGTCTGCCGAGGACCAGATATAGCAATCCGCCAACGATTGGAACAAATAGGCAAATCAGAATCCAGGCCCACTTGGGCAGGTTTCTAACTTCATTCTTTTTGGCGCTGGCAGCAAAAACAGTCACGAAAACAGTGAATAGCAACCAGGCGGCAAAAATGAAAAGGAGTGATCTGACCATGGTTTAACTCTAAGCCAGATACAAACTTAGAATGAAACTATGAAAAATCCTTGGATAGTCTTCATTGCTGCTCGATTGGGTCTATTCGCAGGCTCCTTGGCGATTTTCCTCGTTCTTGGGTTCGATTGGCTCTATTCCGCTCTGGTTTCAGGAGCGCTGGCATTGGCAGCCTCCCTGGTCTTTTTGCAGAAGCAACGAGATGAGCTTTCCAAAGAGATCTACAAGAAATTCGGAAAAGATGACAACTCGGCTGTACCAGACACCGACGCCGACCTTGAGAACAGAATTCTAGATTTAGAAAAAGACGATAACAAGACCGAGGGTGAGAAGTAGCGCGTAAGTTAGCGCTGCAAAGCTGGTTAGCTTTAGAACCAAAACAAGCTCCTTGGCTGTTTTTGCGGTCAAAACAATAAGGGTTGCTGGGGCCACCAGAAAAAGCGCTCCGTAGGCCAAAAAGCTAGCCGGGTAAAGCAGTGTGAAGAAAAAGAGAATCACAAACGGGAACCAGATCATAAAAATGAAGAATCTTTTCGCCCACTTCGCCCCCATTCGAACTGCAAGGGTTTTTTTGGACGCAATCTTGTCGGTTTCAATGTCGCGGATGTTGTTTACCATCAGTACTGCCGCGGCAAAACTTCCTGCGGCAATACCGCCCAGTATCGAGTTGAGATCCAAAAAACCGATCTGCACGTAGGCGGTCCCAATTGTTGCCACTAACCCAAAGAAAACAAAAACTGCAATCTCGCCAAAGCCTGCGTAACCGTAAGGGTTCTTGCCTCCGGTGTAGAACCAGGCGGCAATAATCGATAACAACCCAACTGCAATTAGCCACCACTGACCGGTTATGACAACAATCTCAAACCCACTTGCTGCCGCCAGTATGAAAAACAGCATCGCAGCCGTTTTCACTGACTCTGGCTTAGCGGATTTTGACCCGGTAAGCCTTAGCGGCCCAACGCGCTTATCATCAGTTCCGCGAATACCGTCAGAGTAGTCATTGGCAAAGTTGACGCCTATTTGCAAAAACAAAGCAACGCCTAATGCAAGAGCAGATAGCAGTAAGTCAAAGCGCTGCATTGCATCCGCAGCTCCAGCACCAATTGCTACTGGTGCAATAGCTAATGGAAGGGTACGAAGTCTTGCTCCTTCAATCCAGAGGCGCATGTTTTTGTTATTCAAATTGACTCCTGAGAAAACAACTTTGAAACCGAGAGGGTATCTATTTTGGATGTTGCAAGCTTTGGCAGTTTATCAACTCTGATAACCCTTACTGGCTTGCCGGCTGGTCCTAAGAGTGCAGCAAGTTTGTTTGCGATGTCATCAGCAACCTCTGGAGAACCAACGTAACAAATACCTACTCGCTCTCCCCAGGTTTCATCGCTTATCGATACCGCTGAAAGTTCTTCAACACCCGCAAGCTCAGAGCCTAGGTATTCGACTCGATCAAGTGAAACTTTTAGTCCACCAGAAATGATGACCCGATCAGCTCTACCCAAGATCACTAACTTGCCGCTCTCGGAAAGCTCAGCAAGGTCATTCGTAAAGATCCAATCATCTTGATCTTCAGCCAAAGTTTTACCCTGGATAAGCAATCTGCCATCTGGTGCAATTTTCAGCCTGACTCCCTCAAGAGGAATTCCGTCATAGACGCAGCCACCGGATGTTTCAGTCATGCCGTAACTGATAACTACTTTGAGGCCTAATGCAAGAGCGCGTTCTTGAAGCTCTAACGCAGTTGCTTGTCCGCCTACCAAAATCGCTCGGAAGCCCCTAAGGACCTCGAGTAGTCCTTTATCGCTTTCGCAAGCAGCTACTAGCTTTGCCAGCTGGGTTGGAACAAGGGAGGTGTACTTGTTGCTGTGACTAAGCAAGTTTGCCGATCGAAAAAATGCCTCGCTGGTAAAAGGTAAAGCGGTATTCATCATCACCGGTTGAGTATCTGCAAGAACCGAGCGCAATAGAACTTGCTGACCGGCAATGAAGTTAATCGGCAGCGCCAATAACCACTGACCAGCAGGTCCTAGTCTCTCCTGCCCGGCAGTTGCAGCATGCTCGATTGCTTTGAGTGAAATTGAAATTCTCTTTGGTGCTCCGGTAGATCCTGAACTCTCCACAACGCAAGCTATCTCATCGTCAACAAACTCTGGAGTTGCATCGAATTCTGGCATCACGCCGTTAATTGCAGGTGGACATACAAAGATGGCTTTCTTGGAGGCGAGCACGTCAGTCATCACTTGCAGAGCTTTAACGGTCTCGTTAGCAGGAACTACGACTAATGTCTTTGGCATTTTTTGATTAGAAGTGCCAAGGATACGGCGCCCAGTTTGGAGCGCGCTTTTCCAAGAATGCGTTTTTGCCTTCAGCTGCTTCTTCAGTTGCGTAAGCCAACCTGGTTGCTTCGCCTGCAAATAGCTGTTGCCCGACAAGGCCATCATCAACTGCATTCATCGCATATTTCAGCATTCGAATCGAAGTGGGTGACTTTCTCATTATTTCTGCAGCCCATTCGAGTCCTACTTTTTCCAAGTCTTTGTGCGCTACCGCAAGGTTTACTACCCCCATGCTCACTGCTTTCTTGGCGTCATACTCTTGGCCTAAGAAGAAGATTTCTCGAGCGAATTTTTGGCCAGCCTGGCGAGCAAGATAGGCGCTTCCAAATCCACCATCGAAGGATCCAACATCCGCATCAGTTTGCTTGAACTTGGCGTGCTCGAGGCTCGCGATGCTGAGATCGCAAACCACGTTCAATGAATGTCCGCCGCCTGCTGCCCAGCCCGGAACCAGAGCAATAACAACCTTGGGCATAAAGCGAATCAGTCTTTGGACCTCGAGGATGTGAAGGCGGCCTGAGTATTCAGGGTCTAGGTTTTGCTCATCATCGGCGTACTGGTATCCGTCCTTGCCACGAACTCTTTGATCGCCGCCACTTGAAAAAGCCCAGCCACCATCTTTTGCGGATGGGCCGTTACCGGTTAGCAAAACAACGCCGACTTTTGAATTGGTTCTGGCGTGCTCGAGGCTAGCTGCGAGCTCGTCTACTGTTTTGGGTCTAAAGGCATTGCGCACTTCTGGGCGGTTAAAGGCAATTCGCACCACGCCCATGGAGTTGTGCTGGTGATAAGTGATGTCTGTCTGCTTCTCAAAACCTGGCACTTGGAGCCAAATGCTGGCGTCGAAAAGCTCAGAAACTTGATTTGCCATGCTTCTAGACTAACAATGTGAAGCCTCGCCTGAATGACCTAGTTGCTACCGCCAAGGTTGTGAGCATTCCGCTACGCACCAAATTCCGCGGACTAACTGAGCGAGAGCTGCTGGTCTTTGAAGGCCCTAATGGCTGGAGTGAATGGGCGCCCTTCACTGAGTATGAAGATGAGGAAGCCGCTACCTGGTTACAAGCCGCCATCGAGTGGGGCTTTGAAAATCTTCCGGAACCGGTAAGAAAACAGGTTCCCGTGAACGCTATTTTGCCTGCGGTTCCAACCGAAGAGGTGGCCAAGGTACTTGGCCGCGCGGGAAAGTTCTCAACTGTAAAGATAAAAGTTGCCGATCCAAAACAAACTGCTGCCCACGACCTGGCTCGAATTCTAGAAACTAAACGGTTATACCCCGACGCCAAGCTGCGACTAGATGCCAATGGTGGATACACAGTTGCGCAAGCGCTAGAGCTAATTGCTGAGCTAGAGAATAATTCACTTGATCTTGAATTCTTCGAGCAACCGGTGGCAACAATCGCCGAACTAGCCGAGCTCCGAATTGAGATTTCCAAACGTGGGCAAAAAACATTGGTTGCAGCTGACGAGTCAGTTAGAAGAGCTTCCGACCCGTTGGCTGTTGAACTTGCAGGAGCTGCTGACTTACTGGTTCTTAAAAGTGCTCCACTTGGCGGCATCGCTAGCGCTCTAGCTGTTGCCAATTCTTCAAAGCTAAATATCTGCGCCTCCAGTGCGATGCAGTCCTCAATTGGTTTAGCTGCCGAATTGCACTTCGCTTCCTGCCTTCCGGAAGTAAATTACGACGCAGGGCTTGGAACGGGCTATCTCTTTGGTGGCGATCTGACAGCGGACCGGTTGCTTCCCGAAAATGGAATCCTTGAACTTCGTCGTCCAGAGATCAACACTTCATCGCTTGAGATCTTGAAGGCAGAAGATCACAGGTATGACTGGTGGATCGCCAGGTTGGAGCGTTGCTCCAGAATTCTCGGTTTAGAGTCCTGAGTAAACGTGCAAGCCTTTGAAGAACATGTTCACAATCGTGAAGTTGAAAACAACCGCAGCAAAACCAACAAGTCCTAACCAAACTGCACGCTTACCAGTCCAACCTCTTGTGGCATTGGCGTGCAGGTAACCGGCGTAGATTGTCCAAATAATGAAAGTCCAAACCTCTTTGGTGTCCCAACCCCAGTAGCGGTGCCAGGCACGCTCTGCCCAAATTGCACCTGCAATCAACGTGAAGCTCCAAAGAATGAAACCAACAATATTGAATCGATAGGCAAGCTGCTCAAGAGTTTCTTTCTTTGGAAAGATTCCCATTACGCGCTTGAAGTTTGCAACTCCCTTTGTCTTTGCTTTCTCAACCCAGTTGGCGGTCTTTAGGAGATAGGCGGTTGATAGGGCGGCTGCAATGCTAAAGAAAGCGGTTGCCGTAAGTGCTACCAAAACGTGAATCACGAGCCAGAAACTTTGCAGTGCTGGCATCAGCGACTGAACCTCTACGTAAAAAAGCGAGACTGCGGTGCCAAGAACCAACAGCACAAATCCAACTACGAAGGTAGCCAGAATCCGAACTTCTGGAACGCGGATGGAAATCAAGAAAATCATCATGAGAATTAATGTGCCGGTAATTGAGTACTCGTAAAGATTTGACCAAGGAACTCTCGAGGCAGCAATTCCTCGGAGGATTACGCCAGCCGCAAGAACCAAGGTGGCAATAACGGTTAGGGAGAGGCCCACTCGTTCGAGAGCTGAAGAGGCCTTGACCTCTTTGACTTTCTTGCTGGCGGCTTTAGAAAGGTGCCAGCCCGATACCAAGAAAGCTGCGGCGAAAACCAGCATGGAAGCAAAAACCACCAGTAAAGAGGTCTGGGACAGGCTTTCATTCAGGACAACGGAGTTCATTTACTTCCTTTTTTTATCTCTTGTGTTAATTCTCTAACAACTTCTTCAAGTCTTGGATCTTCTCGCTTGGAAAGTGCTGCGACTTCAAAACCCGAAGCCGTGCTCTTAACCCAAACTCTGCGGCGGGGAGTAATTAGCCCGACAATAACTCCAGCCAAAGCAAGCAGTGAAAACAGCAACACCCAGAACTGACCGGGGTTGTGTGCGATGTCTAGAGAAGCAAATCGCTTGATGCCATCAAAAGTTACAGTTCCTAGGCCGTTTGGAAGATCTTTAGTTTGACCTAGCTCGAGCACTACTCCTGGGGTTGGTGCATCCCGTCCTGCGACCTGCGTGAGTCTTTCGGTATCTAGTGCATAAACGTTCAGAGACTGACCGCTATCTAATCCAAGATCACCGGTGTAAACATTCATCGTAATCAGTGGGTTCACAATCCCAGGAAACATCGAAGTGTAAGCACCAGTTGAAAGCTCTGCCGCAGTTGGATAAAAGAAGGCTACAATTCCAATTTGCTCCGGTTGATTGTCAGGAACCTTGATAATTCCAATCGAAGTCATGTTGTTATCTTGAGGAAGAAAAACAGTCGCACCCGAGTAGCTAATGTCGCCATTAGCATCTCGGACGGTGATCTCAGGTGCGTAGCCGTGCCCTGTTAGATAAAGGCTTGCACCTGGCTCATCCAAGGGTTCATTCACCTGAATTACCGAGGTTTCGCCTGGATCTTCAGGGGAGGTTCGTCTAGTTACTGTGGCACGAAAATCTAGCGGGGCTCCAATGTTGGTTTCATTGGTGAAGTCATAGTCGACTTCAAACTTGTCCAAAGTAACGCTGAGTGGTTTCAGGGTCTCTGGGTTGAAAAACAGACCTGGTGACAAAGAGTCAAAGCCTGCGAGGTTGTTCACAAAAGTGTCCCCCTCAGCCAACACTCTTTGGCCTGAGAAGCTGTAGCCGCCACCAACGCCGACAGCAATCAAGACTCCAACTAAAGAAAGGTGAAAAACAAGGTTCCCGGTTTCGCGCATGTAGCCCTTTTCAGCGCTGATCGAGTTACCACGCTTTATAACTCGGTAGCCTCTGCCTTTTAGAATCTGCGTTCCTGCTTGAACTGGGTCTAGACCCTTTGGGGTAGTGGACTTTAGGTATGCGGGCATGCGAGATAAAGATGTTGGAGTCTTGACTGGTTCTTGACGAATAGCGTCATAGTGCACCTTGGTTCTTGGAAGGACGCATCCAACCAATGAAGTGAAAAGAAGAATGTAAATCGCCGAGAACCAGATTGACCCGTAAACATCAAAGAGTTGGAAGAAATCGAGAACCGGTGCTAGCTCGGGGTTGTTATCAAAAAACTGCGCAACACCATTTGGATCGGCAGATCGCTGCGGATAGATCGAACCTGGTACTGCTCCGGCGGCCAAAAGCAAAAGAAGTATGAGCGCAGTTTTCATGCTGGTTAGTTGCCTCCAGATCCATCTGGACCAACCAGTGAGTCCTATATCAGGAGCGTCATAGCGCTGGGGTAAAGACACCAAACACCCCCTGAAGCCAAGAAGCGAATCCGATCCAGAGACCAGTTGCTAGTGCGATACCAAGAACAATCAAAACAACTCCACCGGCGATGTTAAAGGTTCTGATGTGTTTTTTCACAAAACTAACTGACTTGGTAGCCCAACCAAACCCGGCGGCAATTGCAATAAAGGGCAATCCGATTCCGATTGAATACAAAAACGCCAACAGCGCTCCACGGCCAGGGGAGCCAGCATCCGAAGCGAGAGTAAGAACTGCTGCAAGAGTCGGACCAATGCAGGGGGTCCAACCTAGACCAAATGCCACACCCAATAGCGGTGCTCCCGCTAAACCAATCTTTGGTTTCAGAGAAGTTTTGAAAGTTTGCTGCAGGAATGAGAACTGGCCAATTAGCACTAGTCCAAGCAAAATGATGATCACTCCAAGCACCTGCTGCACCCAAGCCAAGTTGTTGATGTAAATCAACATTCCGATTCCACCAAAGAGTGCGCCGAATGAAACAAACACAGCGGTGAAACCCAGCACAAATAGCAACGAACCGATAACCATTCTTGATTTTTTGGCAGAGCCATCAGCAACACCAGTGATGTACCCAAGGTACCCAGGAACAAGCGGCAACACGCATGGTGAAACAAAAGAAATTAGACCTGCTAACAATGCCAGAGGCATCGCGGCAAGAAGTGAACCGTTTAGAACTATTTCAGCGGGATTCAATTTTTCTCCCTGACCACGGTCCTGATAAGTTCTTCCAAAATTGCTTTATCGATTCTTCCAAGCACTCTCGCAGAGACATTTCCTTCGGAATCAATCACCAAAGTTGTTGGTACGGCTTGTGGGGTAACTACACCGGTGAATCCTAAAACAACAGATCCAGTTTTAGCATCCATCACCGAAGGAAAATTCAGATCTACTTGTCTTGCAAAAGCTAGGGCTGTCTCAGCTGTGTCTCTAACGTTGACGCCAATGAACTGAACTTCATCGCTAAGAAACTGATCTTGTAACTCAATTAGCTCGGGCATCTCAACTCGGCACGGACCACAACCCGCATACCAAAAGTTCATTACGGTGATCACTCCGGTTAGTTGATTGCTTGAAAGCTTGACTCCGCTTTCACTAACACCAGACCAATCAGCAGCTTTTGGTCTTGAGCCCAAAGCATATTCGGTTACTGTGCCGTCTCCTGCGATGTAGTTCTTGTTATCGCCTTCGCGGAATTGTTCGGCCAACGAGTCAGTAGCGCAGCCGGAAGAGGTTAGAACAAATGCCGCAAGAGTTATTGAAATGGCTACTTTTTTCAAACAGCACCTCGATCGGTTGCCTTCATCCGAAGTGGCTTAGCAGGGTCTTTGTAGGAAACCTCACGCAAGGAGCCATCGCTGAATTCAAAGCTTGTAATGCTTGAAAGATCACAGCGTCTTTGGCGCGGGTCGTGCGAGAGTCTTTGGCCCTGACTGTAGCGGTGCACCATCCATATAGGTAGCTGGTGGCTCACCATTACTACCTCGCCTGAGACAGTTTCTGCCCAGGCTCTTTCCATTGCGCCCACCATCCTGCGCTGGATCTCAAGGAAGGGCTCTCCCCAGGAGGGGCGGAAAGGGTTGTGAAGCTGAAGTAAGAATCTAGGGTTTCGAACGATGGTTTTCAGGCTCACTGAGTGACCTTCAAAGATGTTGTCTGGTTCAATGATTTCGTCTTCCACTTCAACTGGGACATTGAAGCGCTCAGCAATTGGCTTTGCTGATTCGAGAGTTCTTTGAAGCGGGGAAACCAAGAGTCTAGATACTTTGGCGCCGCTTGATCGGATGTGGTCGGCTGAGACTTCGGCCATTTGGTGCCCCAACTGGGACAAACCAAAGTTTGGCAAACGCCCATAAAGCACACCATCGGGGTTGTGTACTTCCCCGTGGCGCACCAGATGGATACGGGTTGCGGGCATAACACTAAGTCTACCCTCCGCTAAACTTGGGGCCTAAGCCAGAAATAAGAGAGCAAACTTAATGCGCGAGAGACACTTAGTAAAAGACCTAGCGGCCATGAAAGATGGTCCTGTTGTCCTAGGTGGTTGGGTTGAAAAACTCAGAGACCAAAAGCGCATTCAATTCATCATTCTCAGGGACGAGTCAGGCGACGTTCAGGTCACCTACCCAAGACCCCAGGATGAAGATGCACTGGCCGACAAAGTTTCGACTGTTACCAACGGGAGCTTCATTTGGGTCAAGGGTCGCCTGGTTCACGACGAACGAGTCAAGCTTGGCGGTTTAGAAATCCAGCTAGATGATCTAGAGATCGTTACCCTTTCTGAGCCAGAGACCCCAATTGCCGACGACACTTCGATTGACAAGAGGCTGGACTGGCGCTTTCTAGACATGCGTCGTCCAGAGATGAATCTGGTTTTCAAGGTTCAAACCACCATTGAAGCTGCTTGGCGAAGCTACTGGCTAGCAAACGGTTTCACCGAAATTCACTCCCCGAAGCTGATGGCATCAGCGTCGGAGTCCAACGCAGAGCTATTCAAGCTCGAGTACTTTGAGGGTTTCGCTTACCTGGCCCAATCACCACAGTTTTATAAGCAAATGGCCATGATGGCCGGTCTTGGTCGCATCTTTGAAATCGGTCCAGTTTTCAGAGCGGACCCATCCTTTACTTCGCGTCACGCAACTGAGTTCACATCAATCGACATGGAAGTTTCTTGGATTGATTCACACGAAGACATTATGAACATCCAAGAAGAGCTCATGGTCGCTGCAATATCTGCCGTCAAGGAATCTCATGGCGACGAGATCAAGCGACTATTTGATATCGAAGTTGTTGTTCCAACTAGACCTTTCCCAAGAATCCCACTTGAAGAAGCTGTGGACATCGTTAAAGCCCGCGGTCATGAGGTAGTTCGCGGTGGCGACATGGACCCAGAAGGTGAAAGACAAATCGCGGCTCATGTGGCCGAGACTTTCAACCATGAGTTTGTTTTTCTAACTGACTACCCATCTAGTGTTCGCCCGTTCTATCACATGAGACACGAGGGCAACCCCGAGCTCACTAAGAGCTATGACTTGATCTGGCGTGGAACAGAAATCACTACCGGTGCCCAGCGTGAGCACCGCGTTGATGTTCTTATCGAGCAAGCTAAGCAAAAAGGTCTTGACCCAGAAGGTCTAAAAACTTACATCGACTTTTTCCGTTACGGTGCTCCAACCCACGGTGGCTTTGGAATGGGATTGCTTCGCGTAATCATGCTGATGTTGCATCAGCCAAGCATTCGTGAAGTTGGTTTCTTGTTCCGTGGACCGAACCGACTAGAGCCTTAGAGTTCCAACTGTCGCTCGAGTAAAGTATCTAAGCCACCAAGGATTGAAAGAACTGCAATCAAGATTGCCCAGAGTGCTGTTGCAATAGAAATAATCACACTTGTCTTTAATGGCCTCACACCAGCAGCTACCGCAACCGCTGCCGCAAACTGTGTGCCGATCAGAATTGGACCAAGCAGGGCCATTCCATAGATTCCATACTTGTCGAATGACTTTTGTGCCTTCTCCCACTGCGAAGGCTTGTTCTTATTCTTCTTCTCAGAACGAGAGATAAACCAGTCTCGTATTTTGGATCCACCGAATGCGAAGACAAAAATTGTAATCACGTTTCCAGCAACTGCTGAGGCGACTACCCAAACCGGATCTAGACCAAACAGGATTCCAGCAGGAACAACCCCAATTGCCTCAAACCAGGGAATGGCACCGGCTAGGAATACTCCAAAGAGTCCAAGTTGTTCTAGGTTCACAATTACTCCCAATCATGAGGTTTAGAAACTCATAATAACAAATCTTCGGTTTTGGTCTTGCTAGGAACCTGAAACCACATCTTCAAGCGCTGCCAAGAGCCTGATTGGATCAATTCGCCAGTAGCCATGAGTTTGTCCGTTGATTTGAAGAACAGGTATCTCTTCACCGTAAAGATTCAATAGCTCTTGATCTTCCAGAATGTTGGTTTCATAGATTTGCACCTGAATATTTGCAGCTACACCAGCGTTAACGCTACGAAACTGTGAAACTACCGTTTCTACAACCATCCTGGCCTCATCACATAGATGACAGCCAGGTTTGGTCAAAAGCTGGAGAGAAATTACTGTAGCCACAGGTTAAACTTAGCGGGTGTCCAATAAAGCTAAATCCGCCAAGAAAGAGCAGCCCAAACTAGCCGCTGCTTTCTTTGATGTCGATAACACCATCTTGCGCGGCTCAAGCAGCTTTCTATTTGGTAAATCTGCTTTTGAACGAAAGTTCTTTAGTAGAAAAGACTTTTGGCGCTTTGCCTGGCACCAGTTCGTATTCATCTGGAAAGGTGAAAACAACACCAAGCTAAGCGCCCTGAAAGATAGAGTGCTTTCACTTGTTGAAGGCCAACTCGTTTCTGATCTCCAGATTCTTGTCGACGAGGTTTATGACAAACACATCAAGCTCAAGCTCTGGCCAGAAACCGTAAGGCTTGCCAAAGAGCACATCAAGCAGGGTAGAGAAGTTTGGTTAGTTACCGCAGCTCCCCAGGAGCTTGGTGATGTGATCGTGCACGAACTTGGACTAACCGGTGCGATCGGCACCAAAGTGGAAAGAAAGAATGGAATCCTCACCGGGAAATTGGTTGGAGCACCAATTCACGGTGCTGAGAAGAGAAAGGCCATTAAGGCCCTCGCTAAAGAGAGGAATTTGAGCCTGAAACGTTCTTATGCCTACAGCGATTCCCAAAACGATCTTCCAATGCTGACTGCTGTTGGACATCCGGTTGCAGTTAACCCAGACAAGATTTTGACGAGATACGCGAAGGCAGCAGATTGGCCGATTTACGATTTCAAGAAGCGGGAACTAAAAGCTAACCGCGAATAGCGCGGTTACTTCTTATTGCGACGCTGGTGGCGAGTCTTGCGAAGTAGCTTGCGGTGCTTCTTCTTCGACATACGCTTGCGACGCTTTTTTATTACTGAACCCACAGAAACCTCATATATTTTCTAGCCCAATTGGGCAACCTAGCCAGCTTAGCTGTTGCGCTTGAGGCGCTCAACTTCGGCGTCGATGTCAG